>JAQBNI010000093.1 GCA_028288625.1 Bacteroidota bacterium
TGAGCAGCCGTATTTTTTTATTTTTACCGATGATGTTACCTGGGTAAAAGAAAATTTTAAAACAAATTTTCCGTTTGAAATTGTAGACAGCAATCAATCACCGGAATCCGGTTATATCGATATGCAATTGATGTCGCTGTGCAAACATAATATTATCTGTAACAGCACCTTCAGCTGGTGGTCTGCATGGTTAAATAAAAATCCCGAAAAAATAGTGATCGCCCCTTCAAACTGGTTCGCAGACAGCGCCATAAATTCAAAAGATATCTATCCTTCCGATTGGATAAAATTGTAATTTAGCAGCGTAAAAAATTTTCAATGGCAAAAAAGCAACCGGTTAAGCCGACCCCGCACATAAAGCAACCTCATACACCCTCTTCCAAAAAGAATGTCACGAATACTACGTCATTTCAGCTGTCCAACAGGATACTGATCCCGGCGGTTTTGGTATTCTTTATCGCACTTGCATTTATTTATTGTAAGCCGTTGCTGCAGGGAATGGAAATGTCTTCACATGATACGAACCAATACCTCGCCATGAGCAAGGAGACAAGGGATTACAAAACTGCGACAGGGCATCTTTCGTTATGGTCGTCGCGGATGTTTAGCGGTATGCCCGCGTTTATGATCGGCGGTTTGGAATTTTCTCCGGCACTTGCATTTACGCCGCTGATGCTTATTCATAAAGTGCTGCGTGTGATCCCGGATCCTGCAATGGAAATTGTTTTTTTATTGATCTGTGCATTCATTGGTTTATACGTTTTGACAAGAAGAGTTGCATATGCTGCACTCGGCGCAATTGCTGTCGGATTTTGTACGGCTAATTTTGTAAGCCTTGATGCGGGGCATATCACAAAAGTGATCACGATATCTATGTTCCTCCCTTTGTTTGCTGCGGCGTGGCTGATCTTTCAGAAAAGATATCTCTGGGGAACTGTACTCTTCCTGATTTTTTTATATGAATTGATTGCAGGCGCACACGTACAGATCGCTTACTACAGTTTAATACTGATCGGCTTATATATTTTGTATGAATTCATTTCCCATATTATGAAGAAGGAAGTGAAGCATGCATTTGTAAGTTCGGCAATTTTTGTGGGTTGTTTTGCAATTGCGGGGATGATGAATTTCAATAATTATTTTATCAATGATTTTTCGAAAGAAACAACACGCGGCGGAGATATACTGAATAGCTCGAAAATGAATCCTGCCGTTGATGCGAATAATAAAAAAGTAGTGACTGCGAATGAGAAAGGCGTTGGTTTTGATTATGCCACGCAGTGGAGTTTAGGTTTTGAAGAATTGGGTGCGTTGCTGGTTCCGAATTTTGCGGGAGGATCTTCAGGTGCAGGATTAGATGATAAATCGAATGTGTACAGTACACTGATCAATAAAAATGTTCCCCCGCAGCAGGCAGCACAATTCGTTCAAAGGATGCCGTTATATTGGGGTAGCGAGCCGTTTGTACAAGGACCGATCTACCTTGGTGCGATCGTGATCTTTTTGTTTTTCTTTGGCATCTTTACTTATAAAGGAAATTTAAAATGGTGGATCATCGGCAGTGTAATTTTATCAGTATTGATCGCAATGGGAAAAAACATGCAGTTCTTTTACCGCATATTATATGATGTAGTTCCGATGTTCAATAAATTCCGCGCGCCTACCATGATCCTGGCACTAGTAGAAATTCTGATGGTGACCTTGGGTGTTTTAGGATTGAGAGATTTTTTTGATGACGCAATTACAAGTAAGGAAGAAAGATTGAGATCATTAAAATTTTCTGCTGGAATTACTGCCGGCATTCTTGTTTTTTTTATCGTTTTAGGAACTGTATTTTCTTTCGAATCGAAAGCGATGCAAAACGGGAAATCTTCTGACGATCAATTCAAATCGCAGTTAACGGAAATGACGGGCGATCAGACATTCGCAAATGATCTGTATGGTGCATTAAAAAAAGACCGTGCGTCGCTGATGCGTTCCGATGCGATCCGTTCGCTGATATTTGTTTTGCTTGCAGCTGCATTATTGTTTGTATTTGCTTCGGGTAAATTTAGAAAAACACCGGTCATTTTATCCGCACTTTCCATACTGATCCTTCTTGATTTCTGGATGGTCAGCAAGCGGTATTTAAATGATACAGATTTTGAAGATAAGGCAACTGTTGAACTGAATGCCTTTCCTCAAACGCCTGCAGACGCTGCGATTTTAAGCGATAATAAAGACGGCGCACGTATGGTGGATTTCTCGGGTGATGTATTCAACAGTGCTTCTCCTGCGTATTATCACAGAACTATCGGTGGTTACAATCCTGCGAAATTGCGCCGTTACCAGGATGTGATCGAATATGGTTTGAGTTATGATTTTCAACTCATAAATAAAATCGGATTTGCAAGAGCAAACTATATGAATATGCTCAATACAAAATATATTAAGCAGTCGGCAGAAGCAAATGGCGTGATCCAGAATCCTTTTGCGCTGGGTAATGCATGGTTTGTAAATGATCTACAAATGGTTTCTACGCCGGAGGATGAAATATTAAAAGTACGCGAGATCGAACCCGGAAAAACTGCAGTAGTGAATAAGGAGTTTGATAATTATTTAAAAGGATTTACTGCGAATACAGATACCGCAAAAAATGAAACGCGTTTCATCACTTTGACAGATACAAAAAATCCGATGAAGCTGGAATATAATTTTAAATCTCCAAAGGATGAATTTGTAGTTTTTTCTGAAGTGATCTATCGCCCGAACCAGGATTGGATCTCTTACATCGATGGTAAGCCTGCAGACCACATTCGTGTGAATTATGTGTTGCGCGGAATGAAGGTACCTGCCGGTGAACATAAGATCATGTTTGAGTTTAAGCCTAAATTATATGGCATGACAAACACTGTGCTCATATTGGGCAACTTATTGTTTTATATTGCTATCGCAGTATTGATCTGGTTATTTTATCGTGATAAAAAACAGAAAGCAGCTTTGGCAACAACAGATACAAATATTACTGTCTGACGTATCCTAAACAGGATCTATGGATATTTTTTCTTTTATCATTATCAGTTACAACAGGGCGGAAGATACTATTAACGCCGTAAAGAATGTATTGCAGCTGACTAATGTGCCCGGTTGGACAAAGGAAATTGTTGTGCTCAACAATGGGTCTGTAACTGATTATTCAACTTTTGAAAACTACCTGCAGCAATTATCCTCTCCTGATAGAGAATTGATTCATTACATCAATCATCCTGTAAACCTTGGTGTTGCGGGCGGTCGTAACCTGTGTATCCGCGAAGCAAAAGGAAAATATTTATTATTTATGGATGATGATTCAGAAATAATGAATAAAGATGTTATCCATAAAGTTCTTGAGTTATATAAAAAATACGAAACGGATAAATTAGCTATCATTGGCTTTTTAGGAAAAAATCCTTTCACAGGAAAAACGGAAACGCCTTTAAAAAATCCTGGATTAATAAAAGGTAAGAACGAAGTGTTTTACAATTTATTTTTCGGGTATGGACATGTCTTTCCAAAATCATTGATAGAAAAAACCGGTTACTACCAGGAAGATTTTTTTTATGGGATGGAAGAATATGATTTAAGCTACGCTACAGTGAAAGCAGGCTACTCCATTTTATTTACGCAGGATATAGTTGTGGTTCACAAACAAAATCCGGAAGGCAGGGAAACCAGTAATAAAACCTATGCCCGTATGTTTGAAAATAAGATGATCGTTGTCTACAAGCATTTGCCTATGTTTTATGTCATCACTCATTTTATCATGTGGGGCTGTTTCTTCTTGTATAAATCAAGGCTTTCGCTGGGAATGTATTTTAAAGCGATCGGCAGCATGCGTAGAAGAATGAAAGTAGCGAAAAGGGAAGTGATGAATGAAAACGGCATGAATTATTTGCGAAAAGTAGGAGCCAGGATTACTTACTGATATAATGTACAGGCACCAGGTTTCCTCCGAAACCCCTGAAATAGCGTTCAACGCCTTCAATCATGCTTCCTTCGAAATTAAATGCAGCAGAATGTTTTTTTGCTTCCTGTATCGCATGCCAGAATAAATAAGTCATAGCGCCACTATTGGCATCGCTTTCTTCAAATCCACCCGATAAATAATAAGTGTATAAATTATCCCAAACGATAAATATGCAGGCGAGAGATTTTCCGCTTTTATTTCTTGCAATTAAAATTTCTCCGCAATGGTTTTCCTTCACCATTTCATAAATTTTATTCAATTGCTTCTTTGTGAAAGGAGTTTTGATCTGCTGTTTGTCGAATGTATTTTTTAAAATTTCAAAAGCAATTCCCACATCACTGCATGTCTGTATAAACAGGTCAGCCTTCTGCGCCTTGCGGATCTGCCGTTGATGGGAATCTTTAAAGTGATAAAAAACAGTCTGCGTTTTTTTTATGTCGGAGATGATATAAGTATATCGCGTAGTCTGTGAATACGCTGCCCAGGAAAACGGAAGCCAGTTATCTATTTCAGGATAACATTTAATGCTTGTTTTAACAAGAGGTTTGGGCAGTTGATCCAGTAATTCCGTGATCACCTTTTTTTCAAAGCTTCGCTTTTCATATTCATTTAAATTCTCAGGATAAAATAAAACAGGACCGGAATATGATGTTAGTTCAGGAATATAAATTCGTCGCGTAACGAAATTTCCTTTCAGGCAATAAGGCAATACGCCTGTAACCTTTCCTTTTTCTATAGCAACAGAAACATCCCAGCTTTCTGCAACTGCATCCAGCCAATACGGCATAGAAAAAACCGGGATCATTTTTTGATACTCAGCATCTGCGCAAAGTCTTATATATTTTTCTTTATTGGTCATGGCTTCGGACTCGCGGATTGTTGCAGTGTTTTAACACCGAGGTTCCAGAAAAAGAAACTCCATTTGTCCGCTTGTTCATCAATTATTTTTGATGTTGGCTTTCCCGAGCCATGCCCGGCATTCGTTTCAATGCGTATCAGCGTAGGATTTGTTTTGTCATTGTATTCCTGTAAACGCGCGGCAAATTTAAAACTGTGCGCAGGAACAACACGGTCATCGTGATCTCCTGTTGTAATTAATGTTGCAGGATATTTTGTGCCCGGTTTTAAATTGTGATAAGGTGAATATCCTTTTAAATACATGAACATTTCCTTACTCTGCTCGGAGCTACCATATTCAGGGACCCAGCCCCAACCCACCGTGAACTTATGGAATTTCAGCATATCCATTACGCCAACTTCAGGAATGGCGACTTTAAAAAGATCAGGATGTTGTGTCATACATGCGCCTACCAGCAAGCCTCCGTTGCTGCCGCCTCCGATAGCAATTTTATCTTTAGAAGTATATTTTTTCTTGATAAGATATTCCGCAGCAGCGACCATGTCATCAAATACATTTTGCTTTTTCATGAGCATGCCGGCTTTGTGCCAATCTTCGCCATATTCACCGCCGCCTCGTAAATTCGGCATTGCAAATACGCCGCCGTTTTCCAGCAATAAAATTCTGGATGCGGCAAAATACGGGGTTTGTTTAATATTGAAACCGCCGTATGCATATAAATAAGTAGGATTATTTTTGTTTAATGCCATTCCTTTTTTATGCACGATAAACATGGAAACTTTTGTACCGTCTTTCGATTTGTACCATACTTGCTTAGCCTCATAATCTTCCGGCTTAAATTTTAATTCCGATTGCTTGAACAGCTGCGATTCACCTGTAAATGTATTGTAAGAAAAAATAGTTGTTGGATAGGTAAACGATGTGTAAGTATACAACACAAGATTTTCAGTTTCCTTTCCACCGGTAATGTTGATTGTTCCGGGACCAGGCAAAGCAATTTCTTTTTTATTCTTACCCTGCATATCGAATACAAATAATTTATTCGATGCATTCTCCAAATATTGCGTAATTAATTTTCCTCCGGTTGTAATTGTTTTTTCCAGCACGGATTTTTGTTCAGGAATGATCGTTACCCAGTTCTTTTTGTCAGGATTTACAGGATCAATAGAGATGACGCGATAATTCGGAGCATCAATATCCGTTTGCACAATAAACTTATCCTGGATCTCATCAACAACATAGCTTTTGTGTTCGAAGCCTGTAAACAAAGGCTTGAAATCCCATCCACTTTCATTTGCTTTTTTATAATAGACTTCGTATCCATCGGTTCCCGATGCCCGGTAAAGGAAAAAATAATTTTCATCTTCTGAAACAGAAACGGAATTATAAGTAAGCGGGTTGTCTTTGTCTTTATATACGAGCTTATCTTTGCTTTGCGCATCACCTACTTTGTGATAATAAACTGATTGGTATTCATTTTTTGCGGAAAGATCTGAGCCTTCGGGTTTTTCATATCTCGAATAAAAAAAACCATCCTTATACCAGGACGATCCTGAATTTTTTAATCCTTCCAGTTTATCATCGAGCATTTTTTTTGTCATAATGTCAAAAACCTTCATGAAATTCCAATCACTTCCAGCAACATGATAACTGAGTGTTACATACCTGTTATCCAATGAAATCGAATTCAGTGAGATCGCTGTTAATCCCTTTGGATCATAGAGGTTTGCATCCATAAATACAAGTGGCTTGCCTGTTAATGTTTTTTGAACATAGATGAGCGGCTGGTTTTTTAAGCCTTCAGATTTTGTGTAGAAAATATAATCCCCGCCATATGCAGGCTCACTCAATTTAGGGAAGTCATATAATTGACTGTATCTTTCTTTTAGATCTGCGCGGTAAGGGATCTTCTCTAAATAATCGTGCGTGACCTTGTTTTGCAATTTTACCCATGCTTCCGTTTCTGCAGAAGTGTCGTTCTCCAGCCATTGGTAAGGATCTTCTATAGTTGTACCAAAATAGGTATCCGTATGGTTTATCTTTTTTGTAGCAGGATAGTTGATCATTTCTTTTGGCGCAGCATCGGCTGCAAAAAAACGAATGGTTAGGATCATCAATAAAAAGAATAAGACGCGTTTCATAAATTATTTTTAATTTTTATAAAGGTAAGATTTTAATCAAACAAACCCGGTTCACTTTTATCAATTAAAGGTTTCGGAAGCGGAATTTTTGTGCCTGCATTTTTATTCAATTGTTTGATAAAATAATATGACAGTTCAGGGCATAGATGTTTTTCAGGTGTATGTACGAAGAAATATAACTTTTCCAATCCATGTTCAAGCCAGGAGGTGCATCTTTTTACCCATTCATCAAGACGTGTAAAATCAGATGGATGCAGATCGTTCCCGGTAAAGCGCACGAATGCAGTTTTGGTAGTTAAGCGCTGGTGTAAAATATCACGCCGTCCGGAAACATCTGTAATAATTAATATTATTTTTTTCGAAACGAGATATTTACATAGTTCATCTAAAACGGCAGGTACAGTAAACCAGTCTTCATGCCGGAGTTCGATCGCCATTTCAAAATTTTGGGGTAAAGTATCCAGTAATTTTATCAATGAATTTAATTTGTCGGGTTTGAAATGCGGCGACAATAAAAAAAATACGCATCCTAAATTCTGATCAAAATATAAAACAGCATTTATAAATCCTTCAAACGCTTCCTTCATGGTCGCAATATCCTTTGCATGACTTATAAACTGAGGAACTTTCGGGCAAAACTTAAATGTTCCAGGCACAACGGATTTCCATGCTTCGACCTGGCTGACTTTGGGAGTGTTGTAATGCGTTGCATTGAGTTCAATGGCGTTGTATTGTTGCGAATAGTAAGAGAGGAAATCTTTTGCTTTTGCCTTGGGAGGATAAATAGTTCCAACCCATTTCGGATGCGACCATATTGGAAATCCAATGTAGACTTCAGCATCGCGTTTTCTTTTCCCTTTTAAAAAAAGCGCATTTTCTGCATGGTCTTTTGGTAGACTCAGATCAATACCTTCCACGCTTTCCAGTTTTCCAAACTTCATAGTATAATGATAGATAAAATGGATTTAAATTTTATAACCCTATATATTTTTAACGATTGAAAAATTTATTACCTTACTTCAACTTATTACCTTACTTCAACTAATGACTAATAACCTGTAACTCATAACTTTCAACATGCACAAGATCATTTCTTTCGAACAATATAAACAAGTCTATAAAAAGAGCGTGGAAGATCCGGAAAGTTTCTGGTCAGATATCGCAGATGGTTTTCAATGGCAAAAAAAATACGACAAAGTATTGGAATGGAATTTTCGCGATCCGGATGTAAAATGGTTTATCAATGGGAAATTAAACATCACGGAAAATTGTCTCGACAGGCACCTGGAAAAATTAGGCAATAAGCCTGCAATTATCTGGGAGCCGAATGATCCAAACGAAAAGAATAGAACTTTAACTTATAAAGAGCTATTAGCTGAAGTAAATAAATGCTGCAATATTTTAAAAAAATACGGAGTTGTTAAAGGTGATCGCATTTGTTTGTATATGCCGATGATCCCGGAATTGTCAATTGCAGTTCTTGCATGCGCGCGTATCGGTGCCATACATTCAGTGGTGTTCGCGGGCTTTTCCGCGAATTCTTTAGTGGATAGGATAAATGATTCAGCCTGCAAAATGCTGATCACTGCGGACGGTTTATTTCGCGGAAATAAAATTGTGAACCTGAAAGAAATTGCGGACATCGCATTGCAGCAAACAAAAAGCATAGAAAAAGTGATCGTGTATAAAAGAACGGGAAGTGAAATAACGATGCAGGATGGTCGTGACGTTTGGTGGCACGATGAAATGTTGCGCGCAGAAGAAAATTTTATTGCGGAAATTATGGATAGTGAAGATCCGCTGTTTATTTTATATACATCGGGTTCAACCGGAAAACCAAAAGGCGTTGTACATTCCATTGCCGGCTATATGGTTTTTTGCTACTACACATTTTTAAATGTTTTTCAATATGAAGAGAACGATATTTTCTGGTGCACCGCTGACATTGGCTGGGTAACGGGGCATTCGTATATTTTATACGGACCATTGCTGAATGGCGCCACAACGGTTATGTTTGAAGGCATTCCCACGTATCCCGATGCAGGAAGGTTTTGGTCGGTGATAGATAAATTAAAAGTGACGAAATTTTATACAGCTCCAACTGCTATACGTTCATTGATGGCTTCAGGTTTGGATTTTGTTACGCCGTATAAATTAAATTCATTAAAAGTAATTGGCTCAGTGGGGGAGCCGATCAACGAAGAAGCGTGGCATTGGTACGATGAAAATATCGGGAAGAAAAAATGTCCTGTCGTGGATACATGGTGGCAAACAGAAACCGGCGGAATTATGATCTCGCCGATTGCAAATGTAACACCAACGAAACCTACGTTTGCAACATTGCCGCTACCCGGTGTGCAGCCTGTTTTAGTAGACAATGAAGGAAAAGAGTTAACGGAGAATAATGTGGAAGGATTGCTGTGTATGAAATTTCCGTGGCCCAGTATCATTCGAACAACGTACGGAGATCATGAACGATGCAGGTTGAATTATTTTGCAACATTTCCAAATCTTTATTTTACAGGTGATGGTTGCAGGAGAGATGAAGACGGCTATTACAGGATCATCGGAAGAGTGGATGATGTTTTGAATGTGAGCGGTCACCGGTTGGGAACGGCGGAAGTGGAAAATGCGATCGATGAACATCCGCATATAGTGGAAAGTGCGGTTGTGGGTTATCCGCACGAAATAAAAGGACAAGGGATCTATGCCTTCGTAATTATAGAAACACAAGTAGATACAAGTGATGAAGCATATACGGAAAAATTAAAAAAAGAGATCAGCGAGGTGGTAAGTAAAATTATTTCTCCTATCGCTAAACCGGATAAAATTCAGATCGTTCCGGGTTTGCCGAAAACGCGGAGCGGAAAAATTATGCGTAGAATTTTGAGAAAGATCGCGGAAGGAGAGATGTCGAATTTAGGAGATATTACAACGCTGCTGGATCCGGGAGTGGTGGAAGAAATAATTAAAGGCGCAAGATTGTAATTATAAATATCAAAAAAAATTAAATGCTATTACAAGAATCATTTACAGATTTAAAATTAATTGACAAAATTATTAAGTTTATTCCATTGGTTTCTTCTATAGTAATTTTTTCATTTGGGTACTTACTAAAAGTTATTGACGAAAAGAGAAAGATACTGAGAGAAATAAAATCAATCCAATCATTTTGTCATTCTTGGTTGCAGGCATCTAAAAGAAATATGGAGAAGCTAAATAAATCCATTACTGAATACTCAGAACATATTGATCAAATTGATAATAGACCCAAAAATTTAGACAGATATAATTTAATGTTAGATAAAATCACTGAAATTAAGTCTGTTGAAATCTATAATGCTTTTGTTACTAATAAAAGTGCCGAAATTGATTATAAGACTAACTTATTTTTTGCTTTTTACAATCACCTTAATGTTATAAATTCAAATTATGAAAATTTGGAAAAAATATTTAATGCATTTAAAACTTTTGAAGACGAAATATTAGAGAAGTGGATAAAATTAGATATTGATTTTCGACAATATAGAGGAAAATACAATCCTTTAATTGACGAAAATATTCCAGATTACATTATGTTTATTATCAAATGTTACATGGAGTTTTATGAAAGGATAAAGAGCATCTCTGGGTTTATGGAAGTTGTAATTAATCCATTTAAAGAGTCCTCTAATGATTATTTTAAAAAGTATCCCAAGGATGATAATCTTATTGAATTATTGCATTTATGCGATGATATTGACATCATTTATAAGCGATGGATAAATACAAGAAAAATATTCTCTAAGAGTTTCAAGGAAACAATTGTCAGAATTAATAATAGTTATGCTAACTTAAATAAAACGACAAATGATATACAGGAATTAAAATTTAAAAATATTTTATGTCTTAAATAACATTTCCTAACAATCAAATCTTAAACTAATTCCATATTTGTAGCCTTCCTGTAGAGATATTCATTATAAATATGTCTCTTCGCAAATCTGGCAGGAGAATCTGCATTCACTAATTTCGAGTATGTGTTTTTAGGCACATTGAAAAATTCATAGCTGCTGCCATTCAGAAAGTGTATTTCAAGTGTAAGCCCTTTGTATAGGTAGTCGGTGATATTAGAAGTGACAATTGTTTCTTTAAATTCCGGCAAAAAATTTTCGATAGTTTCCGGAGCAATGCTTACTAAAAAATGATAAGCTTCAATGATCTCCCTGCTTTTTTCTTCAGCCTCTGTTTTAGCTTCGTCATCATCCTGGAATTTGTCCGGGTGATAAACTTTCATAAAATTCCTGTAGATAGTTTTTAATTCAGATAAGCTGGTTGTAGCGTCTGTGCCGAACAGTTTACGGTAATCGTTGATCTTTTTCATAAAAAATAATAAGGCTGCAAAGATACGGGTTATATGTCCATGGGTGATGTCCGTATAAATATGTTAATATTATCAAACTACTCCAGCTCCACTTTCTCGCCATCAAATTCAACAATACTTCCCCTGATCAATTTATTTCTTTTTCTCAATTCAACATTGCCATTCACTTTCACTTTTCCTTCTTCAATAACAGCATTTGCCTGCGCGCCGTTCTCGCACCATCCCATAACTTTCAATAGCTGGTTCAATAAAATAATATCGTCCTTGATTTTAAATGTGATCATCAAAAGTAGTGTTCGAGATCTACCGTATTATTGTTCTGAACTGCAGCAAGCGGTTCGGATTGTTTCTGTAAATTAAGCTTGATCACTTTTTTCAACAAGCTCGTAGCAATACGCTGTGCCTGCGGTGTTGCTTTTTTCAATTGCTTAAAGTAATCTTCGATCGTGTCTTCACGGAATTTCAACATTTCATCCAGGATGTGTCCGTCTTCATACAAGCCGCAATGGAAATTCTTTTCTGCAAATGTTTTTTCGGGAAAGTCCAGTTCTCCCAAACCTAAAATATCAAAAGAGCGCGACAAGAAATCTTTATATTCTATCCTGCAATTTTCGCCGCCGCTTAAATTGTAAATATTTTTGTTCAGTTTATCCAAATGATTCATCGCATAAATAAAAGCTTTGGCTGCATCCCGCGGAGTAGAGATCTCGAGCTTGGTATGGAGCGGCATATGAAACATTGTGCGGCATGGTTTCAGGTTATCTACACCCATGATCGCGGTCAGCCGGAATATCGTCCAGTCGAGCTTGCTGTTCGCAATTATTTTTTCCGCAGCAATTTTTGTGATTGCATATTCATCCCTGCAGCTCGCCTTAAGATCATCTGTCACCTTTATCCACGGGTTATTATTCCTGTCACCATAAACAGAAATCGAAGAAGCATAAATAAGGAAAGCATGTGGTGAATATTTCTCTATACATTCAACCAGGTTTCTCGTTCCGGTAATATTTACGTCTTTTGCAAGCCCGGGATCGTCATCTGCTAACGGTGGAATAATTGCAGCGAGATGAATAACGATATCCTGGTTCTTACATGCTTTTTCGATATCCTGTTTGTTTGCAATATCGCCGTAAACAATATGAACCTTGCTTTTTAATTTTGAAAAGAATTGTGCCGCTTTTTTTGATCCCCTGTCGAAGATGGTGATCTCAGCTTTTTCAGATAATTCACACAGCTGTTTTATAGTCGCTTTGCCTACAGTTCCTGATGCGCCGGTGATGAGTATTTTTTTCATTTGGATATAAAAATTTGACTATAGCTGCTTTCCCGCGAAGATACAGAGCAGCCGTTTTATATCAAAGGATCGGATTGTATTTAGTTTTTTATGAATTGTTTTGTTACCTGTTTATCGGTAGTCTCTATAGTTAGATAATATAAACCTGAGGTTAAGCTCATCACGTTAATAGAATGGTTGAAGGTATCGCCTTCTGTTATAATTTCTCCTGTAGCGCTTATGATCTTATAGTGTATATTTTTTTCCTCTGTAAAACCCGGAAAGGAAATGAAATGTGTGGCAGGATTAGGAAAAAGTTTAATATCAGTTTCTGTTTTTCTTTCTGTTATAGCAGTTGTAACGCAGCCTTCATTTAGTTTATTGATGTAACTCCAGATCAACGTGTCATAGGGTGATAAAGCATCAGCACTATAAGCAGATTCGCCAACACGCACCACCACCATATTTTTACTCGGTATCACATATATTTTCTGATCGTTTTTTCCTAATGCACAATACAGATCGTTCGGCGCATTGGGAATTATTTTAGTTGGAAGAACCAATTGCGATCCGGGGATCATCGTTGAACTTTTGCCATTGAGCCACCACAAATATCCGTATGATAAATTAAAATTTTGCGAAGTATTCGTCATCGCACGAAAGTATGCAGTATCTCTCAGCACAGTATCTGTTGCCCACACACCTTTGTTTAATGCAAGTAAGCCGTAACGCGCCATATCACGGGGCTTGCTGAAATACACACCATTCGGAGTCCATGCGCCGTTCATGCCCGTAAATGCTTCTATATAATCGTTTGTGGCGCCATTATAAGTTTTCCCGGACACTGCACTCACTATTTCTTCCAGCTTCTTGTATGCACCTGTATGATATGCCCAACGCGTGCCCGCATCAGCTTTGTACTGCAAACATGCTTTTGAAAAATCATCATTAGCGCACGGAAAAGAAGGATCGTCATCCATCCCGCTGGTCATCGTTAATAAATTTCTTACTGTGATCAGTTTTTCTTTTTGTGGAGTTTCACTCGACCATCCTACACCCAAATACTTTGAAACGGAATCATTGATGTTTAATAAACCTTTTTGCTGCGCGATGCCCACCATCATAGCCGTTAAGCTTTTTCCCGCAGATGCCCAATAATGTATGGAGTCAGCAGTAAAAGTGCCGAAATATTTTTCAAGCACTATCTTGCCGTCTTTTAAAATAATAAATGCATCGGTATTCGTACTCTGTAAATAATTATACAATGAATCGATTCGCACATCACACCATCCCAAACGTTCAGGAGATATGGTATCCCATGTTGTTCCGGTTACCGGTGGAAAATAAAGCGATTGCGCATGTCCTTTTAAAACAATAAAAAATAAAACGATCCAAAGAAGTTTTTTCATGCGCGACAGTTGGGGGTTAGACTGAAAAATTCTTAAAAGGTTTAAAGATATTCTTCTTGTAATAGAAACTAACTCATAGCGACTTATTTTAATATTATTTAACGGGAGTTGATGTATTTGTCTAACTCCGAACTGTAACTGCTGAAAGTAAAATCATTATACAAAGAGTAGTAATTATTCTTATCAGCAGTTTTGTCGTAGCAAAATTTTGCGACTTCGAGTTTGTTGGTCTCAAATGAAAACAGCTGCAATAACTGGTGAACCTGGCTTGTTCTTACCTGCCTGTTCTTTAATGCAGTTTTAGCTACCTCGATCATTTTTTCTTCAAACGTTACATTTTTCATCGTTTGAATAAGACTTTGCAACGATGCATCATCTAACATATTTCCATAACCATAATTTCCGTTGCCGGGATAATTATTATTCGGATTATTATTCGGATCGTAATTGCCTTGTCCATTCTGGTGACCGTGATTTCCTTTGGGATTATTATACCCGTTACCACAAACAGGCGGTGGTGGACAAACGGGAGGGTAAGCAGCATGCGGTGTTCCGTAACCTGTTGAAGGCTGTAAAAGATTATCGATATACCATGATTTCTGCACGAATGGTATTTTATCGATAATATTCAGACCACGCGAAACGTCTAATTCTGCAACCGTTCGGTAACCATCTGAAATAGTCACGGGTCTGTCGTAGATCAGTCTGCCGTTGATGCTGTTCTCAAATATTTTTAATGAATAATTCCCCGGATACAAGTCAAAGAAGCGGTATATGTTCGATGATGAGTTCATCGATTGGTTATTCAGGCTGACTGTGTAATTTCCATTGGAGTTTATTTTTACAAAAAACTCGGCTGCTGCAAATATGCTACTGCACATAACAATGGATAAAGCGAGTGTAAATATTTTTTTCATACAAATTGTTTTTATAGGCAATGCAATTGCCGTGCCAAAACACATTAAACAATCTTTTAATGAAAACTTCCAATTTACAAATAGCATCGCATAAAGCGATGGTATCTGTAAATGCAGTTGAATTTATACGATAAGCTTTACGGCAATATTAGGAATCTCGCTCAGTTGCAGGAAAAGATCCTTGCTGACGCGTACGCCTGTTTTGGAAGATTGAAAGGTGAGTGGTTGTTCGGAATCGTCAAACAAGTAAATAGCAAAAGGTTTTTTCCCCTGGTTTTTAGAAACGATCTTGTAGATCTTTTCTACTTTCTGTTCGTCGAGATCTTTGTAGTGCATCAGTAAACGCAAGCCCTTACAGTATTTATCCAGTACATCCTGTAAAAATTCCATCTGGTTTACGCGCAGCTCATATCTTTCTTTATCGCGGAAGCTTTGCTTGTAAATTCCTTTCAGCAACAAGCGGTTTCCGTGTTCTAAAAAAGCAAAATATTTATTGTAATCTTCATTAAAAAAAGCAAGCTCCATGCTGCTGTCCATATCTTCGACGGTAACAATTGCCCACGGTCTGCCGTTTTTATCGCTGCGCTTGTTTACAGAAGAAACCATGCATGCAAGCGTGACCTCTTTATCCCTATAACGTTCTATGCTATCAAAATCAGCATTTGTATAATTTTTTATTTCGAGTTCAAAGTCATCGAGCGGGTGACCTGAAATATAAATTCCGGTTACTTCTTTTTCCTTTTGTAACTTTTCAAATGAGTGCCATGGATTTGCATGCGGAATTTCCGGTTCGGGAATATCATTATCGATGGTATCACCGAATAAAGAAAAAGCGGTAGATGAATTTTGTTCCTTAGTGTTGTTTCCGTAGCGGATCGCGAGTTCTATAAAATTCGAATCATCTTTATACTGGTGAAAATATTGCGCGCGGTGAATATTCGGGAAGCTATCAAAAGCTCCTGCCTGTGCTAATGCTTCCAGGTTTTTTTTATTTGCTGCGCGAAGATTGATTCGCTTTGTCAGGTCGAAAATATTTCTGAACGAACCGTTTTTTTCGCGCTCTTCTAAAATGGATGATACAGCATTTTCACCGCAGCCTTTGATAGCAGACAGTGCAAAGCGAATTTCTCCTGCTTTATTGACGGAAAATTTTACATCGCTTTCGTTGATGTCCGGACCAAGCGTCGGAACATTCATTCTCCTGCATTCACTTAAAAAGAAATTGATCTGTTTAATATCGCTCATGTTGTGCGACATTACAGAAGCCATATATTCTGCCGGATAATGCGCTTTTAAATATGCAGTTTGAAATGCGACCATTGCATAACAGGTAGAATGTGATTTATTGAAAGCATACTCCGCAAATTTTTCCCAGTCGGTCCATATCTTCAAACACATCGCTTCAGGGATATCATTTTTTGTGCATCCTTCAACAAACATAGGTTTTAAGCTATCCAGTTTCGGTCTGTCTTTTTTCCCCATTGCTTTACGCAATTCATCTGCCTTGCCTTTTGAAAAACCCGCAAGCTTCTGAGATAACAACATCACTTGTTCCTGGTAGACTGTAATCCCATAAGTTTCTTTCAGCAATTCTTCCATTGCCGGTAAGTCATAACTGATCTCTTTTTTCCCGTGCTTGCGCAAAACAAATTCAGGAATATATGCCATCGGTCCCGGGCGATACAATGCGTTCATCGCAATGAGGTCATCAAATTTATCCGGCTTCAGATCGCGTAAATATTTTTGCATGCCCGCACTTTCAAACTGGAATGTACCGATCGTGTCGCCGCGCTGGTAGAGCTCAAAAGTTTTTTTATCATCCAGCGGAATATCATCGAGGATAATTTTAATGCCGTGAATTTTTTCGATCATCTTCACCGCATCCCGGATGATCGTTAAAGTTTTCAATCCGAGAAAATCCATTTTCAGCATTCCCGCATTCTCAATGATACTTCCATCAAATTGTGTTACTAATAAGTCTGCATCCTTGGAAGTACAAACCGGAACATAATTCGAAATATCATCGGGTGCAATAATTACTGCTGAGGCGTGAATACCCCGGTTTCTTATCGAGCCTTCCAGGTTTTCTGCAAGCTTTAAAGTCCTGCATCGCATGTCGCCTTCCATATCGCGCATGGCGCGCAATTCTTCTACTTCCTTGAAAGCTTCTGCCAACGTAACCTTGGGTCTTTCAGGAACGAGTTTCGACATCTTATCTGTCTCAGAAAGAGGCACTTTTAGTACGCGACCTACATCCTTGATCGAACTCTTGGCAGCCATAGTGCCATAGGTAATAATTTGTGCGACCTGGTTCTTGCCATATTTTTCAACTACGTAATCGATCACTTTCTGTCGCCCTTCATCATCAAAATCAATATCGATATCCGGCATCGAAATCCGCTCGGGGTTTAAGAATCTTTCAAAGAGTAAATTGTATTTGATGGGATCGACATTGGTGATACCAATTGCATATGCAACGGCGGAACCTGCAGCTGAACCTCGTCCCGGACCAATCGCAACATTTAATTTTCTTCCTTCATTAATAAAATCCTGCACAATAAGAAAATACCCCGGGAAACCCATGTGTTGGATCGTCTTCAATTCGAAATCTAATCGTTCAATAATATGGATCGGCAGAATTTCTCCCCATCTTTTTCTCGCGCCTTCGAAAGCAAGAAATTTTAAATATTCATTTTGATCGGTGAAGCCAACCGGTAATTGAAAAGCGGGAAGTAAAATATTTCTTTCAAGGTTGAGGTGCTGTACTTTCTCAACAATATCCAATGTGTTTTCTATTGCCTGGGGAATATCCTTGAACAATTCCTTCATTTCAAATTGTGTTTTGAAGAAGAACTTATTATTTGGAAATTTAAATCTATTGGGATCTGTAAAATCCTTTCCGGTTTGTAAGCATAGCAAAATGTCGTGCGCTTCACTGTCTTTTTGATCCACGTAATGCGAATCATTTGTAGCGATCACTTTTACTTTGTGTTTTGCCGCGATCTTCAGTAACTCCTGGTTGATCTTTTCCTGGCTCCATCCTGTTCCGTCAAGGTCTTCAATGCCATGTCTCTGCAGCTCGATATAATAATCATCACCATAAATATCCAGCCACTCGAGGAAAATTTTTTCTGCCGCTTCAACACCTTTGTTGATCATGGTCTGCGGAACTTCCGCACCAATACAGCAAGTAGTTGCAATAATACCTTCTTTATATTGTTTGAGCAGTTCCCGGTCGACGCGTGGAAAGTCCATGTATATGCCGTCGATAAAACCAAGTGAAACCAATTTCATCAGATTCTTATATCCGGTTTCATTTTTTGCTAATAATAATTGATGATATCTTTTGTCTTTATTTTCGCGTGTAAATTTTTTATTGAAGCGATCTTCGACTACATACACTTCGCATCCGAGGATAGGCTTAACGCCGTGTTTTTTGCATGCGGCAAAATGCTTGAAAACGCCAAACATATTTCCGTGATCCGTGATCGCGACAGCCGGCATGTTGTCCGCCTTAGCTTTTTTTATCATGGTATCGATATCTGCAGCTCCGTCTAAAAGCGAATATTGGGTATGGCAATGAAGCGGGGCAAAATCGCACATGATTTAATAAATTATGGATGGTTTGGATTATTGAATGATGGTATAAAATTACTCTTGTTTCGGAAACAAAGTTTTTATTGCCTCAGGTTTATTTTTCAACAATGTTCACAGAGAAAAAAATATGGCTCAGGCATTGCAACTGAGCCACATGAACTAATTAACTTATTCAGTTTTCACAGGGATTTTCGAATAAGACATCATAGTTTCATGGTTGTTTGGTACTGATATAAATATGAGAAATTTGGCTCATATCAATAAAATGAATGAGTGAACGGTCTTTTTAATGTGTAAATGGTAAGTGCATAAACTTTTATCTTGTTTCAAAAATTATTGAAAGTTTTAAAAGATTGATTAAATTTGCTGAAGCAAGTTTTCATCGTTAATCACTTCTAATGAATTTAAAAGAAGCCAAACAGCAATTTGTACAGGCGTGGGGAGCATTGGGCACTCAATGGGGTATTAATAAAACCATGGCACAGATCCATGCGCTTTTATTGTTGGCAAATGAGCCGTTAAGTACGGAAGATATCATGGAGCAGCTGTCTATCTCCCGGGGTAATGCGAATATGAATGTCCGGGAATTAATGGAATGGGCATTGGCGGATAAGGTGTTTAAATTTGGAGAGCGAAAAGATTATTTTATTGCCGAAAAAGATGTCTGGAAAATAGCGAGGCAAGTAGCGAAGATCCGTAAAAAAAGAGAGCTGGAACCCATCATCCGTTTGCTGGAACAAATTGAAAATATTGAAGGAATAAAAAATGATGAGTTGAAAGCCTTTGTTAAGATCGTGCATGAAGTGAGAAGACTTGCTGTAAATGCCGAACGCTTAATAGATGGTATTGTCAAATCAGAAGACAGCTGGTTCTGGGATAAGGTGTTTAAGTTATTTTCCAAATAAATTAAGTCAGCGCATTTTCAATATTATTTAAGATGCGAACTACCGCGGGACATATCTCCGTATTTTTTACAGTGAGATCAAAAATTTGGTTCATCTTTTTCCGGTTTGTGTGCGGATATTCCCGGCACGCATTGGGGCGTACTTCATATATCTTACAAAAATTATCAGCACCTAAAAACGGACAAGGAGATTGATTAAAAACAAGATCGCCGTCTTCATCTTTTACAACATACTCCTGCATAAATTTTTTAACCGGCACATTTAATTTCCTGCTGATGTTGTTGATGTCTTCATTTAATAAAAGAGGCGGAGTGGTTTTACAGCAGTTGGCACATTGCAGGCAGTCTATTTCAGAAAAAACCTGTTCGTGTTGTGTGTGAAAAAGTTCATCAGCGTCATAAGGTTTCAGCTTTTTCAACTGCTGAATTGTTTTCTGATACGCTTTCTTTTTTTGTTGCGTATTCTGATTTAATTTTTTTATTTCTTCCTGCAAATTCATCTTTTTTTAAGAATTCCATCGCTTGAAGCGATGGAATCGTTCTGTAATTATTTCAGCTTCACTTTATATCCTTCTTTCTCCAAAATTTCTTTCACCTTCATTTTAAGATCTCCCTGTATCACGATCTCATTATCTTTCGCACTTCCACCTGTTCCACATTTTGTTTTTAAAAATTTTGCAAGTGCTTCAAGGTCTTCATCATTCCCGATAAAATTCTGAACTAACGTAACTGTTTTTCCCTTGCGCTGTTTTTTATCCGTGTAAACAATTAAATTTTGTGACGAATGTGCAGGTGTTTCCACGATCTCTTTTTTTTCATTCAGATCGAGGTCCGGATTTGTGGAATACACCGTTTTTAAATCATCTTTCCAGTTCTTGCTCATGCTTCGAAATCTTGCGGAACAATATATTTTAATACCTGCTGCTTAACGGTAGCCTTGATCGTATTTGTGCAGCCTTTAAAATCGCCATCCATCTGCAGCGCTTCGATGGAATCAGTAGTGATCTTCAATTTTTTGCACTGATAAGATTCAAGGAATTCCTGTTTTGAAATATCACCAAAGAATGATTCCTTTATCATTTTAGGCAATTCAAACCTGTCAAAATCTTTTACTATGGTAATTTCAAATAAACCGTCATCGATTTTACTTTGTTTACAAAATTCAATATTGTAGCCTATCTGTCCTGTGTTCGTGATCAAAACCGTAAACGCTTTTATTTTAAATGGTTTTTTATTATCCAGTTCAATAGTGAAAGTAGGCAAGCGGTAAGTAAACGCAGTCGACAAAATACTCGTTAAATAGGATGCTACGCCACGAAAAGGAATTTTATCAAACTGTTGAATCACTTTGCCGTCGTATCCCAAACCAGCCGCCATAAAAAAGGGTTGTTCATTTAAAATGATCGCATCGATCGCAAATACTTTTCCTGTGTTGATCAGTTCAATGGCTTCAGGAATATGCAATGGAATATGCAGTTTTCTTGCATTGGCATTTCCCGAACCTGTCGGAATATTCGCCATCACCACCTTTGTATTCATCAGGATCTGTCCTACTTCATTTTGTGTGCCGTCGCCGCCAACCACCGCAACAATATCTATTTCTTCTATCAGGCTCTGCTGTGCGAGTTTTATCGCGTGACCTGCATATTTTGTAGGATAAATATCATAAGTATATTTTTCAAGATCGAGATGGTGTTTCACCATTCTTTCTGTCAGGCGTGTTCTGAAATTTCCACCTGATTTCGGGTTAACGATAAAACGTACTCTTTTCTTTTTCAATAGAAATGGTTTTGATTCACAAATTATCCGCGGTAAAAATATGATTTTTATTTTATCTCAGCTTTTAAACTGAGATCCAGGCTATTAACGGAATGCGTTAATCCACCTACAGAAATAAAATCAACGCCGGTTTCTGCATAGGAGCGTATCGTTTCTACAGTAATTCCTCCGCTTGCTTCCGTTTCATAACTTCCGTTGATGAGTTCAACAGCAGCCTTCACATCATCTGCTGTAAAATTATCGAGCATAATTCTATGTATTCCGCCGCATTTGATCACTTCTTTTACATTATCCAGGTTGCGTGTTTCCACTTCAATGCGAAGATCGAGATTATTTATTTTCAGATAATGATGAACTTTAAGAATCGCCTGCGTAATGCCGCCGCAAAAATCAATATGATTATCCTTCAACAATATCATATCATATAAACCGAAGCGATGATTTGATCCGCCACCAACAGTTACCGCATATTTTTCCAGGAAGCGGATATTCGGAGTGGTCTTCCTGGTATCAATCACTTTTGCTTTCGTTCCTTTGATAGCGTCCACATATTTCCCGGTCATAGTAGCGATGCCGCTCATGCGCTGCATGCAATTTAATACGAGGCGTTCTGCAGTTAAAATAGAAGTCGCATTTCCGCTCACATGAAATGGCACGTCACCATATTTTACAGTTGCACCTTCTTTAATATGCATTGAAGTTTCCAGCGTTGCATCCACCTTATTAAAAATAGCTTCTGCCACGCGCAAACCGCAAAGAATGCCTTCACCCTTTACTAATAATTTTGCAACTCCCTGTGTATTCCTGTCAAGTGCAGCTAAAGAAGTATGATCGCCGCCACGTACATCTTCATATAATGCATTGTCGATAAACTGACTGAGTTCCTGTTCATTTAACATAAAACAAGATTAAGGATTTTTGCTGAAAAAAAGAGAATAAATGAGATGGAGAAAAAGTATTATTCTTTTTCAAATCGGATTTCCTGTGTATAATTTACACCGTCAGATTTCTTGATATAAACATATGTCCTGTAAGAACCTGCATTTGTTTTCAGGCTGCCGATAATATATTGTGCGCCATCTTTGGAAACACCTTTATGTACAATAGAAAAATCGCGGCTGGAAAATTTACCGAGAAAACTTTTCAGGATCATCTCCGCTTGCTCGCTGCTGTAATTATCTGCGTTCTCATCTATCGTGATATCTACACGCTTGTCAAAATTTTTCGCGATCGCCGAAGCATTTGCAGTCTTTATAGCACCGGGAATAGAACTGATAATATCCTGGGCTTTTAATTGATTGAAAAGTAGCAGACAAAATATAAATATAAACAGTGACCTCAAAACCTTCATAAAATCGTATTTTTGTAATCTATAAAGCACATTTTGTGCCAAACTTAAGCTAAAAATAAAGATTTTAATTAAATATTAACTACTGTGACCATATTACCCCAAAAAGCAATGTTGATAATTATGGATGGATGGGGAATTAACCGAAATCCTTCTATCAGTGCCATTGAAGCTGCAGATACGCCCTTTGTGGATAGTTTACTGCTGAAATACCCGAATACGGGCTTGTTGACGCATGGCGATTATGTTGGTTTGCCTTCTCACCAGATGGGAAATTCGGAGGTGGGTCATATGAATTTAGGTGCAGGAAGAGTCGTTTACCAGGATCTCATGCTGATCAATAAAAAGATACAATCGGGAGAACTAAATGAAAATAAAGTCTTATGTGAAGCATTGGATGATGCCGTAAAGAATAATAAACCCGTGCATTTTATGGGATTGGTTTCTGATGGTGGTATTCACTCGCACATAGATCATTTAAAAGCATTGGTCTCAGAGGCAAAAAAAGCTGGTGTGCAGAAAAGTTTTGTGCATGCATTTACAGATGGCAGGGATACGGACCCGGAAAGTGGTATACACTTTTTAGAAGATCTTCAAAATTTTTGCAAAGACACTTCTACAAAAATTGCTTCGGTATGCGGAAGGTATTACGCGATGGACAGGGATAAGCGATGGGAGCGTATTAAGCTTGCCTATGATTTATTGGTGAACGGAACGGGCGAAAAATTTTCAAACGCTGTTGATGGAATAAAAGCATCATATAACAATAAGGTTACAGATGAATTTATAAAACCAATTGTGATCACGGATGAAAGTGGAAATCCTTTAACGAAAATTGAAAAGGATGATGTTGTGATCTGCTTTAATTTTCGCACAGATAGATGCAGGGAAATTACTATCGTGCTTACGCAGGAAGACAAGCCGGAATTTCAAATGAAAACAATCCCGCTGTATTATGTTACCATGTCAATATATGATGACCGGTTTAAAAATGTAAAAACGATTTTTGGAAAAGAAAATGTAACCAATTCGCTTGGAGAGATCATTTCAAAAAAAGGATTAACACAATTGCGCATTGCGGAAAGTGAAAAATATCCTCATGTTACATTTTTCTTTTCCGGTGGAAGGGAAAAAGAATTTACAGGAGAAGAACGCATCATGATCCCTTCGCCTAAAGTAGCTACTTATGATCTGCAGCCGGAAATGAGCGCAAATGGCATCAAGGATGCAGTGATTGAAAAGATAGAAAAAGATGCGCCTGATTTTATTTGCCTCAATTTTGCGAATACCGATATGGTTGGGCATACAGGTGTGTTTTCCGCTGCTGTAAAAGCTGCAGAAACCGTGGACAAATGTGTAAATGCAGTCGTTACAAAAGCATTGGAAAAAAACTACTTTATTTTTTTAACGGCAGATCATGGGAACTCCGATTACCTTGTCAATGAAGACGGTTCACCGAATACTTCTCACACAAAAAATATAGTTCCATTATTTTTGATCAGCAATACTTATCGGGGAAAAGTACAACCCGGGAAACTTGCGGATCTCGCGCCGACAATTTTAAAAGTGATGAACATTGAAATTCCAAAGGAAATGGATGGAACTATTTTAATTCCGGATGAAAATTAAAGACAGCATTTATCAATTCAAATTTTTGTCCGGTACCCTGCCGTTGATTTGTTTAATGGCGGTTTTGGTTTCTTCGTGCAACGAACAGCAACCCGGAAAAAATGCAGGTGAAAAGCTGTATTTTGATCTCGCTGCTGTAGTGCAAAAAGATATCGATTCCAATTCAGCTCATCATTGCGGTGAAGAAAAATCCGTTTTGGTGGATCATGTTACAGAGGTAAAAACAATCAGTGATGTGGACTGGAAAAAGGAATTGCTTCCCTTGTCTGAATGCGATATTAATAAGCCTGCATGGAAGACAAAATTTTCAGTGGACACCATAAAAAATACTGAAGGAACAAAAATTCAGTATCATGCATTGTCAGATAAAATAAACGTCAGGTCCATGATGGTGAGTATAAAGAATAATGAAGTTGAAAAAATAATCATCACTAAAAAAATTAATTCTATTATCTTTTCGTCAGATCAAAGGGTAGAATATTTTCCGGGAAAAGGATTTTCTGTTCGCGGCGAACAAAAAGCTGCGATGATGAAAAATTTTGAAATAAATGTAGATGTAAAATATAGGTGTAAATAGAAGACATGTCAAAAATAAAACCAAGAACATTTAAAGGAGCGCGTGATTTTTTACCGGAAGATATGCTGCATCGTGAGCGCATATTGCAGGTGATGCGCGACATTTTTAAAAAGTATGGTTTTGATCCTGTGGAGACGCCGGCTATAGAATATTTGGATGTGCTCACGGGAAAATATGGCGAAGAAGCAGACCGTTTGATCTATCGCCTGAATTATAAAAACGGCACAAAGGACGAAGCTGCATTGCATTACGACCTGACAGTTCCCTTTTCGCGTATGGTGGCTATGCATCCTGAATTAAACTTGCCGTTCAGGCGTTACCAGATGCAGCCGGTTTGGCGCGCAGATCGTCCGCAGCCGCACCAGGGGAGGTTCCGGGAATTTTATCAATGCGATGTGGATTGTATCGGAACGGATTCGATGATCGTGGATGCAGAGTTGATCGCTATTACACATGAAATTTTATCAGTACTAAAAATTCCGGGCTTTCTTATCAAAATAAATAACAGGAAGATATTGAATGGAATTTCCGAATACATCGGCGCAGGCGATCAGTTTTCGGATATTTATACTTCTATTGATAAGCTCGATAAAGTGACGTGGACGGAAGTGGAAGCTGAATTGAAAGAAAAGAAAGTTCCGTCTTCAGCGATTGAAAAATTACACAGCCTCATCAGCAAGGAACTCACTCTGGATGCTTTAAAAAATGAATTGAAGAATATTGAAATCGCCCAGCATGGAATAAAGGAAGTGGAGGAAGTTATTTCTTACTTAAAGATTCTAAATGTCCCTGAATCCCATTACAAATTCGATGTTTCTTTAGCGCGTGGTTTGGATTATTATACCGGGACGATTGTAGAAACAAAACTTCCTGCATATCCGCACATCGGTTCTTTAAATGGCGGAGGAAGATATAATGGATTGATCGCATCCTTCGGCGGAAAAGATACACCTGCTGTTGGAATTTCCATGGGACTAGATCGGATCTTTACCGCGATGCAGCAATTAAATTTAATTGAAGAAGTAAAAACCGCTACGAAAGTTTTAGTGGGTAATTTCGGAAAGGAAACACTCGAAGCATCTTTAAAATTAGTGGCATATCTTCGTGCAAATAATATCAACACCGAGTTTTACCCGGAAGATGCAAAGCTCAAAAAACAATTTTCATATTGCGATAAAAAGAATATTCCCTACATGTGCATCATCGGAGAAAGTGAATTACAGGAAAATAAAATTTCCCTCAAAAAAATGAAAGACAGCACACAGGTATCCTTATCTTTAGAAGACATAGCTGCTGCGATCCTATAAATATCAGCTTAAAACATTTATTACTTCTTTCGTGTTATACATGTTGCTATGAATGTCATACTGCGGAAAAATTCAACTTCTTTTAGGATACTCTTAAATATTGCGGGGTTCTACCATTTATTAGGAGGCATCTTTATAATTGTATCGCCGCAATTTTTCTTTAAGCTCGGTAACCTGCAGCCCCCTAATTATATAGGACTTTGGCAGATGTTGGGTGTGTATGCTGCAATATTAGGTATTGGCTATCTGCTTGCATCTTCTAATGCAATACGACACTGGAGAATTGTGCTGCTTGGATTCATTAATAACCTTGTAGTAGTAACGTGGTTTGTGCTCAGTGTTTTCCGGGGCAGTACAAATTCCTTTATATTTAAAATGATATTTATTAATCATTTGATATGGCTGTTTCCATTCTTCATCATATTGTATAATGCATATAAGCAGGAGTTTGTGGTAGATAATGAGCTTATAAGAATGAACCACTTATCTGCAGACGAATTGTTACAGATATTTACCACCAATAAAATGCATACCGTTACGGAATTAGCAAATCAGCAACCCGTGATGCTTGTTTTCCTGCGACATTTCGGTTGTACATTTTGCAAGGAGACTTTGTTGAACATAAAAAAAGTGCAGGCACAGATAGAGCACATGGGCACAAAGATCGTTTTTGTAAATATGCTGGATGAAAAAAGTTGCATGCAGGAATTAGCCAAATATAATTTTAAAGATGTAGAATATATTTGCGATTCGGAATCCTTATTATATAAAGCATTCAAGCTCAAAAGAGGCTCTATTTCACAATTATTCGGGTTAAAAGTTTTCGCGCGAGCTTTATACTTATCATTCGTGAAAGGCATTTTTTCTTCTTCCCCATTAGGCGCAGATATTTACCAGATGCCCGGTATTTTTCTGATCTACAAAGGAGCCATCGTCAAGCAATATATCTATGAATCCGCTGCAGACAATCCGCCGTATCTCGATCTGGCGCGCTGCGATATCAGGCTGGCGTCTTAAAAATTTCAAAGCACAATCTTTACATAAATTATACAACGGATATCGTTTTAATTTTGCAATATTGCTTAAATTCAATTCTCAATTTTATTTAATGATTGGCTATCGTTTTACAGATTATATTCCCATTCTCGATCCTGAGTCGACGAGCTTTGACCAGCTGTTTAATATTTTGCGCCAATTGCTCACGTATACTTCCGGTGATGTTCGCGAGGCATTGGAATGGATGACAAGCCTGGATAAACAATATAACCTCACGAACAATGAATATGGAATGGGTGATTTTATCCGCGATCTTGTAGATAAAAATTATCTGCAACAGGAAAATCCCCGAAGCGATAAATTGAAGATGACTTCCAAAATGGAAAAAACAATCCGTCAAAGATCGCTGGAAGATATTTTCGGAAAAATAAAAAAATCTAGAAGAGGAAATCACAAATCAAATTTTGGAGGAAACGGCGACGAACCCACAGGTGATATCCGTCCCTACCAGTTTGGCGATAAACCCGAACAGATCCTGATGACCGAATCGCTTCGCAATGCACAGATCAACAATAATTCGGAAGATTTTTTATTGCAGGAAAGTGATCTTGAAGTAGTGGAACAGGAATACCAGGCACAATCTTCCACCGTGCTGATGATTGACATTTCGCATTCTATGATCCTATACGGTGAGGACAGGATCACACCTGCAAAGAAAGTGGCGATGGCTTTATCGGAATTGATCATGACGCGCTATCCGAAAGATACACTGGATGTGATTGTATTTGGAAATGATGCATGGCAGATCCAGGTAAAAGACTTGCCATATCTTGAAGTGGGTCCATATCATACGAATACCGTGGCAGGGATGGAGCTGGCGATGGATATTTTGCGCAGGAGAAAAAATCAAAACAAGAATATTTTTATGATCACGGATGGAAAACCGACTTGTTTAAAAGAAGGATTGACTTATTATAAAAATAGTTTCGGGCTCGACAGGAAGATCATCAATAAATGTTATAACTATGCAGCACAATGCAGGCGCATCAATATCCCGATCACCACATTTATGATCGCAAAGGATGCATACCTGCAGCAATTTGTTCATGAGTTTACAGAAATAAATAAAGGAAAAGCTTTCTACACTTCTTTGGATGGATTAGGTGATTTTATTTTTGAGGATTATGAAAGGAATAAAAAAAGAAGAGTAAGATAATGCAATTACAAAAAGAGTTAATCAACCTGCTGCAGCTCGCGCATTCCGCAGAAAAGGCTGCTGCGTATGCTTACCAGGGTCACGCAGGTTCTGTTAATGACGCGGGAATAAAAAAAACTATAAAAGTTATTGAAGAGGATGAATGGGAACACCGGGCTGAGGTCCTGAAAATTATGAACGGGTACAACATCCCGGTTTCTAAATGGTATGAATTCAAATATGCCTTTATCGGAAGGTTAATCAGCAGCAGTTGTTATGTCATTGGTTGGTTTATGCCGATGTACTTTGCGGGAAGATTGGAAAGTGGAAACGTGAATGAATATTTTATTATGAAAGATCTTTTTAATGCATTGAATATTTATGATCATGATGCAATTCTAACAGAAATGGGATTGAAAGAAAAGGAGCACGAAGTTTTTTTTCTTGGACAGATCAGGCAGCATAAATTGTTGCCGGTGTTTGAAAAAATATTTAATTGGGGTGCAAATAAAAGCTTTAATACAATTCCGGAAGAAATTGAAAATCCGGTATAACAATTTTTAAAAATTGATGTTCAATACAAATGAAGTATCAGAAAATAACAACACTGGGTCAGCTGAAAAAATCTGGATATAAACCGAAATCCATTAAGCAGGAATTGCGGGATAACCTGGTAGAGCGGCTGAAGTCGCATAAAAAAACATTCGACAAGATCGTAGGATTTGATACAACGGTGATTCCAGATGTGGAACGCGCAATTTTATCCAAGCACAATATTTTATTACTGGGTTTGCGCGGACAGGCAAAGACGCGCATGGCGAGGCAAATGGTGAATTTACTGGATGAATATATTCCGATTGTTGCGGGCAGCGAAATACTGGATGATCCTTTTCAGCCATTGTCAGTTTTTGCAAAAAATTTAATTGAAATAAATGGAGATGAAACTCCGATTGCCTGGGTGCATCGTGATGAGCGCTTCGGAGAAAAACTGGCAACGCCGGATGTTACTGTAGCGGATCTGATTGGCGATGTAGATCCGATAAAAGCAGCAACGCAAAAATTGCATTACGCCGATGAGCGCGTGTTGCATTTTGGCATTATCCCGCGATGTAATCGAAGTATTTTTGTCATCAATGAGCTGCCCGATCTTCAGGCACGAATCCAGGTTGCGCTGTTTAATTTACTGGAAGAAGGCGATTTGCAGATCCGAGGATTCAAGCTCCGTTTTCCATTGGATATTTTATTTGTGTTTACGGCAAACCCGGAAGATTATACAAACCGTGGAAGTATCGTAACGCCTTTAAAAGACAGAATTGAATCGCAGATCCTTACACATTACCCGAAAACAATCGAAGATGCGAGACAAATCACAGCGCAGGAATCAAAATTATCAAAAGAACAGGTAGAGAATATTGTTGTTCCTGACTTAGTGAAGGATTTGGTGGAACATATAGCATTTGCTGCACGCGACAGCGAATTTGTAGATGAGAAAAGCGGGGTGTCTGCGCGGTTGACAATTTCTGCAATGGAAAATTTGGTGAGTACTGCTGAGCGCAGGGCGCTGATGAATAATGAAAAGCAAACGGTCGTGCGGATCTCTGATCTCGCCGGTGTTTTTCCTGCCATTACCGGAAAAATTGAAATGGTATATGAAGGAGAACAGGAAGGTCCGGTACGCGTTGCGCAGAATATTTTAGACAAAGCGATCCGCAATTTATTTGTGCAATATTTTCCGAACCCGAGCAAGCCTAAAAAAAGAAAATCACAGCAGGAAGAGGTGCTGGTGTTTAATACGGTGAGAAAATATTTTGAAGACGGAAATGTCGTTGATCTGCTCACCGATGTTCCTGAAAAAGAGTATGAAGAAAATTTAGATAAAGTGACCGGCTTACGTGACCTGGTATTAAGTAAAATACAAGGTGTAAAAAAGATCGAATTGAATATATGGATGGAATTTGTGCTGCATGGCATGGCGGCGTATTCTTTGTTGAGTAAATTCCAGTTGGAACAAGGAAATAAGTTTACGGATATTACTTCCGCGATGTTCAATTTTGCAAGAGAAGAAGATGTGGATGATGATTTGAAAGAGCTCTTTAAATAATGTTTGCTATCCCTTCAGTAACGCTTGCTTTATTTTACTATCCTTCGGTTTTTTTCCGACATACATATTGAAAATAGTTTCTGCGAATAATTTACCATCCTTATTAGAATAAATTTCTCTTTCATTCTTATAAAGTTTCAACTCCCCGGACGGCGAGTAATAGATGTCGATCGTGTCTTTATACTGCACGCCCGATTTTTCAATTACACTTCTCATTTCCTCTAAAGGTTTCTGCTGTTGGTGATATAAATTGCCGAGACCTTCCTTCATCCCGTTCTGAATATTCTCGCTCACTGCTTTTGAAGTTGCGAGCGGTGTAATGATCTGCATACGTAAGCTTCTTTCCACCTTGCTTTCTATCGCAGTTTTTTCATCACGGATCGGCGTTTCTGAATAAAGCGAAATAATATAAGTTTGAATAAAAAATTTGGTGCGGATGGCAGCTCCGTTTAAAGTCAGTTCTTTATTATTTAAGCTGATCTTTTGCGGCAATTCGATTCCTGCAAGTTTCATAGTTTATTTTTTTATAATTTCATTTCAATGTGGCCGCCTTGCGGCAATATTCCAGCGGACAAGTATGCCGCTGGAGCATCTTTCATAATTTTGATCTAACAATTACTTTTCGTTCGCTTGGTCGCGCAACTTCTTTAAACCCTGCTTTAAGATAGGCGTTTAAAGTACCTGTAAAGATGAATGGCGCCGGCGATTCTTTTTCTACATTATTCGGGTAACCTTCTATCCACTTTGCGCCTTGTTGCTTTGTATATTTTTTGGCGAATTTCAACAACTCAACAGAATACCCTTTTCTCCTGTATTCCTTCGCAATAAAAAAACAGGTAACAGACCACACAGGCAGTTCATCGATGCGTTTCATCGTTCTTGTCTTTTCCAGCTGCGGATAATTTTCCCGCGGTTCCCAGCACACCATCCCACCGCTTTTTCACCTTCATACAATAATATTCCCGTGATAGTTTTTTTTCAGCGATCGATCTGATCAGTTTTTTATTTCCGTCGCCTTTATTAGCCGCAAAATCTTTCCTTCCCAATTTCCACCACATGCACCAGCATCCGCCGCACGCGCCGTTGCTGCCGAAAAGAATTTCAAAATCTTTCCAGGTTTCTTTTGTCAGCGGCTTATAAGAAGTTTTCATTTTATTTAATTTCACTTCCTTTTCGGAAACATTCCCTGCAACGCGGTTCATACGTTTCTTTTTCTCCCAGCAAAACCTTCGTATCGCTTTCCACCAATCGGTACGAATGATTCGCCAGCGCGCCGCATCGCACACAGATCGCATGCACCTTTGTAATGTATTCAGCGCGTGCAAGTAATGCAGGAACAGGACCAAATGGATTACCTAAATAATCCATATCTAATCCGGCGACGATTACGCGAATGCCTTTATTTGCTAATGTTTCGCATACTTCCGGCAATCCCTCATCAAAAAACTGCGCCTCATCCACGCCAACAACATCAACATCGCTGGAAAGCAATAAAATATTTTGCGAACTGCTTACCGGCGTGCTTAAGATCGTATTTGAATCATGCGAGACAACATGCGTTTCATGATAACGCGTATCGATCATCGGTTTAAAAATTTCTACATTTAAATTCGCGATTTTTGCGCGTTTTAATCTGCGAATTAATTCTTCGGTCTTTCCTGAAAACATAGAACCGCATATCACTTCGATCCACCCTATTTTAGACTTATTAACATTTGGTTCTAAAAACATTTATAAACTTTAAGTTTTACCTTTTAATTTCGGGACAAATTACTAAAACAGATGGAAATAAGGAACGCTTTGCAGAAAATTGAGAACTATTTGACCGTAGTTTCTAACCTCAATAAGACGATCTTGTCTGAAGGTACAATGTCACGCGATGAATTATTGTTGATGAAAAAATATCTGTACACAAGTATAGATAGAATTGAAGATATAGAGCGCCTTTTAATTATTGACCGCAAAGATGAAAAATCATTTACACCAACTGAAACGATTATAGAAAGTTATGTTCCGCCAAAAGCGAAAGAGATCGTGGAAGTGCCGGAAAATACACATATAGAAGAAGCAGAGGCTACTTTAAGCAGCCCGGAAATATTGGAAGTAGAAGCTGCACTCGAAGAGATTCATGCAGAAATTGAAAAGGAAGAATCTGAAGTGGTTGGTGAAATTGATCAGGTAAAAACACCTGAAGAAAATATTGAAGTTGAAATGCTGCAAGCTCCGGTAATGGAAGAAGAAGTTGAAAAGGAAGAAACGCAAATTTCTACTTTTGAGATTTTACCGGTTATCGAAAATATTATTACGGAAGATTTCGCGGTTGACAATATTATCACTGAAGATTTTGCAGTTGATAATATTATTACGGAAGATTTTGCAGTGGATGAATTAAAGCAAACAGAATTAATTCCTGCACCGGAAATTAAAGCAGAAGAAAAGCCTCTTGTCGTTAATGAAGTGAAAGAAGAAGTTAGAGAAATTCCTTTCATTAATAAAATTGAAAAAGACGAAGAAACAATTGCTGCAAAATTCGGTGAAAATAAATCCCTGACATTTGCAGAGGAAATGGCAAATAAGAAAAGCGAAACTTCATTTTTTGAACAGTTTAAGGAAAAGTTAGCGACAGTAACACAGCCTCAGCTCTTTGAAATGTTTGATGATCATAAAGAAGAGTTACATGAAACATTTTCTTCACCGGAACCTTTAACCAACAATTTTGAAAAGAACACCGGTTATGCTAATGAAACAGTTTTAGTAGCAGAAAAAGAGGTGGAAACTATAGTAGAGCACCTGACGCCGTCTTCTTTAAATGACATTTTCAAACCTCAGACAGTAGTTGAAAAACCGCAACCAATTTTAGAAAAGCCGGTTGTGGTTCCTGAAGTAAAGTCGCAAACAGTTGTTGAAAATGTAAATGCAAAGATCAGCAAAACATTTAGTGAGTCGATTGCTTTAAATGATAAGTTTATTTTTGTGCGTGAATTGTTTGGTAATCAGTTTGCTGAATATGAAAATGGGTTAAAGCAATTGGATGCATTAAGCTCGTTTTCTGCTGCAGAAAGCTATTGTAGAGAGAACCTGTGGAATAAATTTAAATGGAATGAAAAGCCAGTTGCGGTGGATCGCTTTATGGAGTTATTACAAAAAAGATTTGATTGAGAATCATAAATAGCAATTGAACGCTTCCATTTTTGGAAGCGTTTTTTATTTTAAAATTTCTGAGACGATTTTTTCCGAACTATTATTTTGCTCATCAAAATAATTTTCAAGCTTCTCTTTAATCACTGTTCGCAATTCGCTGTTATCCAGTAATAATTTTATTTTTTCTTCAAACTCACTATAATTACGAATTGGGAAAGCCGTATGAATATTTACCAGGTCAACAGTTTCTTCAAACTTCAAATAGTTCGTTCCGAAAATTGTTGGAATGCCGTACACTGCAGCTTCCGAAACATTGTGTACAGTTTTTTCCAGTCCGCCCCCGATAAAAGCAAGATCCGCAAATCGATAAGCATATTTTAATATTCCCTTTTTATCTAAAAATAATATGCGCGGATTTCTTTCCCCTTCATACTTGCTGTAACGGAAGATCTTTTGTCCAAATATCTTTTCCAGCGTGCGCTTTCTATCTTTATCATATTCATGCGGTGCAATGATCACTTTTAAATGGAGATACTGCAATTCATTTTTTCTGAAAAATTCTCCCATCATTCGTTCTTCCTCCTGCCAGCTGCTTCCTAAAATAATTACAAAGCTATTAGCGCAGAAATGTGTCAGTGTGTCGTCTTCAAATTTATATTCGCGGTTTTCACAAACGCGTTCCAGTTTTGTATTGTATGTTGACGCATCAAATATTTTTGTAAAGAACTTGTAAGCATTGTCCAGATATCTTTGATAGAAATAATTTCGCTCCTGTTTCAAATTTGAATTCACGAGATATGAAGGAATATTTTTTTCTTTCAAAGTGGAAAGTATATTCCACCATACTTCGTTCCTGATAAATATTGCGAAGAAAGGTTGAAGAATATTGAGCATTTTTTTTGCATTCGTACGGGTATCTAATGGAAAATAAAAAAAAACATCCGCCAAGCCGGATTGATAATAATGCTCGTAACCGGATGGAGAAAAAAAACTTACTGCAATCGCTAAATCAGGTCGCATTTTTCTGATCGCTTCAATTACGGGAATTGCCTGTTCAAATTCGCCTGCGGACGCACAATGGATCCAGCAATATGGCTTTTGTTTTGGAACTTTATCTTTTAAGTCTCTGAACCAGTCTTTTCTCACATTTACCCATTTTCGCGCTTTTTCGTTAAAAAAAGCGGCAAAATGCATGAAAATGCCATAAAAACAGATGAAGAGCGAATAATAAAAAGCCATAATTTGGAGAATTAATTAATGGGATGCAACGAAGCGGAAATTTAAGCAAACTTATTATTTGTTAACCGATTACACTAAAATTAGACCTAAAGTTTTCGTATTTTTGCTGTTCGGAGAAGTAAAATGACTGATTCACAACACTTTATTGCCAATTTTACTAAAAAAGATAAGATAATCGGAGTAATTGGCTTAGGTTATGTTGGCTTGCCAATTGCATTAGAACTGGCTAAGAAATTTAAGGTGATCGGTTTTGATATCAACCAAAGCCGGGTGGATATGATGCAAAAGCAAAACGATCCGAGTAACGAATTGCCTCAAACAGCTTTCCGGGATTGTGACATTACTTTTACAGCGGATACTGAGATTTTAAAAAAGGCAACATTTTATATTGTTGCAGTTCCAACTCCTGTTGATGAACATAATGTGCCTGATTTGAATCCGTTGACGAAGGCATCTATTACCATCGGGAAAGTGATTAAGAAAGGGGATTACGTGGTGTTTGAATCTACGGTTTACCCGGGTTGCACAGAAGAAGATTGTGTGCCGCTGATCGAGCAGCATTCCGGTTTAAAATATAAAGAGGATTTTAAAGTAGGTTATTCCCCGGAAAGAATTAATCCCGGTGATAAATTACATACGCTTACAAAAATAACGAAGATCGTTTCGGGTTGTGATGAAGAGGCGTTGGAAAATATTGCAGCCGTTTATGACGCGATCATTGAGCCGGGAGTATTTAAGGCAACTTCTATTAAAGTAGCGGAAGCCGCAAAGGTCATTGAAAATACACAGCGCGATTTAAATATTGCATTGATGAACGAACTGTCTCAGATATTCAGTTTGATGAATATTGATACTTCTGATGTACTTGAAGCTGCAGGAACGAAATGGAATTTTTTAAAATTTCAACCCGGACTCGTTGGCGGACATTGCATCGGCGTGGATCCTTATTATCTCACTTATAAATCGAATGAGTTGGGATATAAGCCGCAGATCATTTTGAGTGGAAGAAGTATCAACGACGGCATGCCGCATTATATTGCAAAGAAGGTGGTGCGTTCACTGCTGGGTAAAGGAAAAAATCCTTCGCAGTGTCGCGCGCTGATCATGGGTGCTACGTTTAAAGAAAATGTAACGGATATTCGCAATTCAAAAGTATTCGATCTTTATCGGGAGTTGCAGGATTATCATGTGGAAGTAGAAATGACGGATCCCTTTGCAAGTGCACAGGAAGTACATGAAGAATATAATGTTGACCTGAAGAAAGAAGCAACAGGCAAATATGATGTGATCATTGTGGCAGTTCCGCATGATGCTTATAAACAACTGGAGGAGAATTATTTTCTTAACTTAGCAAAGGAAGATGGTATTTTAGTTGACATAAAAAATTTATACAAGTCGAAAATCTCTACGTTATCGTATTGGACGTTATGAAAACAATTTTAATTACAGGAGGCGCAGGCTTCATCGGTTCACATGTAGTCAGGTTATTTGTCACTAAATATCCTGAATATACGATTGTGAATTTAGATAAGCTGACCTATGCCGGTAACCTGGAAAATCTTCGTGATGTGGAAGGCAAGCCGAATTATATTTTTGAAAAGGTAGATATTGTGGATGCTAAAGAAGTGGATCAGCTTTTTAATAAATATGCATTAGACGGCATCATTCATTTAGCAGCAGAATCTCATGTCGACCGCTCTATTGAAAGTCCGCTCGAATTTATTATGACGAATGTAGTTGGAACCGTCAACTTATTAAATGCTGCAAAAGATAAATGGAAAAATGATTTTGCAGATAAAGTTTTTTATCATGTTTCTACCGATGAAGTTTACGGAAGCCTGGGTGAAACAGGATTCTTTACGGAAGCAACCGCTTACGATCCGCAATCGCCATACTCCGCATCTAAAGCAAGCTCTGATCATTTTGTAAGAGCTTATCATAACACTTACGATTTACCAATTGTGATTTCAAATTGTTCTAACAATTACGGTTCTTACCAGTTTCCTGAAAAACTAATTCCGCTCTTCATCAACAATATTAAAAATAATAAATCTCTGCCTGTTTATGGCAAAGGAGATTATACAAGAGATTGGCTTTTTGTGGAAGATCATGCTGCTGCAATCGATGAGATTTATCACAAAGGAAAAAAAGGAGACACTTATAATATCGGTGGTTTCAATGAATGGAAAAATATCGATCTTATAAAATTATTATGTTCGGTGATGGACAGGAAATTAAACCGTGAAGAAGGAACCTCGGAAAAACTGATCACATATGTGAAAGATCGCCCGGGACATGATAAGCGCTATGCGATCGATGCATCAAAAATAAATGAAGAATTGGGATGGAAGCCATCATTGCAATTCGAAACAGGATTAGAGAAAACGGTAGACTGGTATTTAAGCAACGATGAATGGCTGAAACACGTCACTTCAGGAGAATACCTGAGTTATTACAAAAAGCAATATGAACCGGCTTAAGATGATCCGTAAATTCATCTCACGATATAAATAAAAAATTGAAATGAAAAATATAAAGAAAGGATTACTTTTTAATTTCTTAATACTCTGTTTTGTTTTTTCCAAAGCGCAATTGGTGAACCCGTTTATTCCACCGGTGAATCCTGAGCCAACCGTGAAAGATATCTTCAAAAAAATTGAAGATACTTTGCAGATCAAGCAGGGCGATTTGAAAATAGAAGAAACCAAAAAATCCCAGGAGATATCCAAGGGGTTCTCACCTCGTGCTAAAGATGCTGACGAACAATCAGGAGCCATCGGTAACGCACAAAATGCATCTGAAGTAAAAGGAAATATCAATTCCCCCGACAAGTTGTTGAAGGAAGCGCAAAAAGCTTCTGAAACAGTGGAAAAGATTACCGCCACTGCAACAAGAGAATTGCGTGCGAGGTTAGATACCGTAGATATTTACGGGTTTACTTATTTCAGGCAAAAGGATGTAAAAATATTTAATAACGCCGTTGATATTAAGCCGCCATCAAATTACATTTTAGGAGTAGGTGACCAGATCGTAATTTCAATTTGGGGATATGCAGATTATAACCGATTGTTCTATATAGATAAAGACGGATATATCCAGCAGGAAAATATCGGAAGAATATATTTAAAAGGATTAACGCTTGAGCAGGCAAAAGAACTTTTACGAACGCGTTTTGCAAATGCATATATGATCGAAAAATCCGATTTCGATGTATCTATCAATTATTCCCGTGTAATTACAATTAACGTTGTAGGTGATGTAGAGAATCCCGGCTCCTATACTTTCCCGGCAATTAATACAGCTTACAATATTCTTGCTTATGTGGGTGGTCCTTCAAAATCAGGCTCTATCAGGGATATACAAATTAAGAGAGGTGGAAAGATTATAAAACATTTTGACTTGTATCAATTTTTATTTACTCCGGAAAAACAGGATGATATTTTTCTTGATAACAATGATTACATCTATGTTCCTGCACAAAAAAATATTGTGAAAATAGAGGGTGCAGTGAACCGGGAGGGCAAGTATGAAATGATGCCCGGTGAAACTTTTGATGATATCTTAAAATATTGCGGAAATTATAAGCCGGATGCGTTTACAAAAGTGGTGCAGATCCGAAGATACCAGGAAAATAAGCAGATCCTTATCGATTATGATCTCGATAGTGTAAGAAATGCAGGAGGTAAAATTGAATTAAAGAACGGGGATGTTATTTCTGTCAGAGCTATTCCCGATAAAATTAAAAACTATAACGAGATCACGGGTGCGGTTTTATTGCCGGGAAGATATGAGTGGAGAGAAGGCGATCGTGTTTGGGATCTTATTCAAAAAGCACAGGGTTTAAGAGAAGATGCTTACCTCGACGAAGCAGTTTTGGTGCGGACCAATTTTGATGACTTTAGAAAACATTCTTTTAAGATCGACTTAAATAAAGTTATTGCCGATCAAAATTCGGAAGACAACATGCTGCTTACCTTCCGTGATGTTATCGAAGTATATGCGAAAACCGATTTCTTTGATAAGTTCGATATTGAAATAAAAGGTGAAGTTAGAAAACCAAGACATTTTGAATCTGAGAAAGGAATGTCGTTAAGAGATGCGATCATTATGAGTAACGGCTTGAAGGAAGAAGCGCTGTTAGATAAGATAATTATTTATCGTGTAAACGATGATCTCACAGAGAGGTTGATTTCTTTCCGTATAGATACCACCGACAACATGGCGAATCTTGATACGTTCAAGTTGAAGAAGCGTGATAAAATTTATGTCTTGAAGGACCTGAGAAGAATTGACCGTTATTATGTGGAAGTAAACGGTATGGTGCGTAAGCCGGATACGTTTCCTTATATGGAAAGTATGACCTTAGCAGATGCGTTGATCTTAGCGCAGGGATTTAAAATGGAAGCTGCTTCAAACAGGATAGAAATTGCGCGAATCGCAAATTATGATAAGGCTATTTCGCAATCAGTGCCAACGCAGGTAACCATACTGAACTACAGCATAAGTAAAAATATTGGTAAGGACCCTGTGGCTAATTCCATTAAGCTGCAGCCTTTTGACCAGATATATGTTCGTCCTACACCTGAATTTGAGTACCAGATGAAAGTGACTGTACGGGGGGAAGTCTTGTACCCCGGCGAATATGTGCTTACAACAAAGGATGAGCGGCTCTCGTCCCTTATTGAACGTGCCGGAGGATTAACAAGATTTGCATATGCGGATGGAGCAAGGTTATACAGAATAGAAGATGGAATTGGGAATGTTTTGACGGATGTAAACCGGGCTTTAAAAAATAAGACCTCAAAATTTAATTATGTTTTGAAAAAAGGTGACGTCATTGAGATCCCTGCAATAAAGGATCTGGTTTCCTTAAGAGGCGCATTTAATTATCCTGCAGATAAAAAACCTGAGAATTTATATGTACCCTTTACAGAAGGCAGGGATGCTAAGTTCTACATAGATAAATATGGCGCCGGCTTTAGCGACAGTGCATATAAGATCAGAACGTATGTTATCCGTCCTAATGGACAAATATTGGGAACGCATAGAACAGTATTCGGGAAAAATTATCCAAAGGTTGAGAAAGGATCGGTCGTTGTGATTCCTTCTAAAGCACCTAAGAATAGAGAAAAACGCGCGCATACTGTAAATGGGTCAATGCTTCAGAAAGCAGTAACCGGCACAATTGGAGCAATAACATCAGCGCTTACCTTATACCTGCTTTATTTAACTGTTAGAAATACGAACAAATAATAAATAGATGGAGGAAAAAGAGGACATAGAAGTTGTTGGTAAGGATATCAGGGATTCAAACCATGAGGCTGCTGTTGAAACACAGGATCAGGGTTTGAAACAAGTAATATCTATTCTCAAAGAATTGTTTTCTATAGTTCGCACTTATGCTCTTCTGTTTGTTATTCCCATCATTCTAACAGGCTTATATGGGTTTTATAAAGGAAAGCAGGTAAAGCCAACATATACTGCAAAAATTACTTTCTTTTTATCTGAAGAGCGTCCGCAAATTGCAGGTGGCGGGTCTTTTGCAAACCTTTTGCAAACTACGAATGCGAATTTCGGAAATCCAAAAAAATTAAAAGAATATGCCTTTACAGAAAAGGTTGGTTCTAAAATGGTTTTTAAAAAATATGTTTACCGCGGGAAGGAAGACTACCTCGCCAACCATTATCTCCGGTTAATGGCAGGATATAAGGATAGCTATTTTAAGGATTTTACTACGGTTAAAGAAATGAGCATACCCGATTACCTGGTATTTAAAGGAATACTTAGTGGGATCAGGGGTATGGTGACCATCGATTACAACGAAGCGGAAATTTATTCCATTTCAATTACTTCAGGTGATGAAGAATTTTCAAAATTATTATGCGAATGCTTTTATGAAAATTTAATAGATTATTACATTGAGCGTGCAACCCGAAAAGCAAAGATCACGGTTGACTTTTTAGAAGAAAAATTAGCGTATGTAAAAGCGCAGCTGGAAAATTCAGAATTTAATCTTGCAGATTATAAAGATAAAGCAAATAACCTGGTCACATTTAAAGCGGATTTGAATGAAACCCGGTATATAAGAAATAAAGCACTTTTGGAAGGATTATATGCACAAACTGCAACAGGTTTGGAAGCATCTAAAACCAATTTGCAATCTATCATGCCTTTATTCCAAACTATTGATGAGCCGCATCTTCCCTTACAAAGAAATGTAGTGTCTACAAGGAATCAAACGCTGATGTATACTTTCTTAGGCGGTATTGTTGATATCCTTATTGTCGTCTTTATATTTTTCAGGAGACATTACTGGAAGTCATTAAAAGCACTGTTCAATTAAAAAAAAGCGTTACCCAGGAATGAAAATTATCCCAACTCCATTAAAAGATTTATACATTATTGAACCTGCGGTATTTAGTGACAACCGCGGTTTTTTTTATGAAAGCTTTAATGAAAAGAAATTACATGAAGCCGGTTTAAATTATAATTTTATCCAGGATAATCATTCAAAGTCGGGATATGGTGTCTTGCGCGGATTACATTACCAGAATAATCCCTATGCACAGGCAAAATTAGTTCGCGTTACACAGGGCAGAGTGTTGGATATTGTTGTCGATATCAGAAAAGGTTCTCCTACATTCTTACAGCATTTCGCATTGGAATTATCTGATGAAAATAAATTGCAATTACTGATACCAAAAGGATTTGCGCATGGTTTTGCAGTATTGTCGCAAACCTGCGAATTCCTGTATAAATGTGATAACTATTATGATAAAGCATCTGAAGGTGGAATTGCTTACAACGATCCATCTTTAAAAATTAACTGGATGATATCCGAAAAAGATATTATACTCAGTGAAAAAGATAAGCATAACCCTACTGTTGAAAACGCAAACTTTAATTTTACTTATTCTTCTTAATGATACGGAGTGTAATTGATATTGCTGTTAAAGCAGGTGATGCCATCCTCGACATTTATAAACAGGAATTTACAGTGGAATTAAAGAACGATAATTCTCCATTGACCACTGCTGATAAAAACGCGAACGCAATTATCATCGCGGGATTAAAAAATATTGCCGGTTCCATACCTATCATTTCAGAGGAAAATAAATTGCTCGACTATTCGATCCGAAAAAACTGGTCTTCCTGCTGGATCGTCGATCCCTTGGATGGTACTAAGGAATTCATTAAAAAGAACGGAGAGTTTACGGTGAATATAGCATTGGTAAAAGATGGCCTTCCTGTCTTGGGTGTAATACATGTTCCTGCACAAAATATTACGTACTATGCAGAAAAAGGCAAAGGCAGTTTTAAAATTGAAAATGAAAAAACTTCCCGATTAGAGATCCGCAATTTAGCAGAAGACGGCACACTAAAGATCGTTGGTAGTCGTTCCCATCAAACACCCGAGCTGCTTGAATATGTTGAACAGCAGAAACAATTTTTTCCAAATGTTGATTTTGTTGCAGCAGGAAGCTCGCTGAAATTTTGTCTCCTGGCAGAAGGAAAAGCGGATGTGTATCCCCGCCTGGGTCCTACAATGGAATGGGATACCTGCGCCGGACAGATCATTGCAACAGAAGCCGGGGCAGTAGTTTTGCGATGGGATAATAATGAGCCATTGTTGTATAACAGGGAAGATCTGCTCAATCCATATTTTATTGTTAAAAATCCTCTTCTACATTAAAGCTTAGCGTTTTTTTATAAAACTCTTCCTTTGCAGCACTAAGCGTATTTTGCAATAAGGAAACTACAGTCATCAAACCGATCCCGCCGGGCACGGGAGTAATATAACCTGCCTTCTTGCTTACATCATCAAAGTCAACATCACCCGATAACCTGTATCCTGATTTTTTCGTTTCATCTTCAACTCTTGTAATGCCCACATCTATAACAACAGCACCTTTTTTTACCATGTTTGCTTTCAGGAATTCGCTTTTACCCAATGCAGCAATGATGATATCCGCGCGCAACGTTTCTTCTTTTAAATTTTCTGTTTTACTGTGGCAAAGTGTAACGGTACAATTCCCGGGATAACCTTTTCGCGCTAATAAAATACTTATCGGCAAGCCTACAATATTACTTCTCCCGATCACCACGCAATGCTTACCTTCCGTTTCAATTTTATAGCGCTTCAGAATTTCTAAAATACCTTTTGGCGTTGCCGGAATATAACACGGAATATTCAATGTCATCCTTCCAATATTCACCGGGTGAAATCCGTCCACATCTTTTTCCGGTGCTATACAAAGTAAAACTTTTTGTTCGTTAATATGCTTTGGCAACGGCAATTGCACAATAAATCCATCAATGGAATCATCGTTATTTAATAAGTTGATGTGTGTGAGCAGTTCGTTTTGAGTAATGTCTTTCTTTAATTTTATGAGTGAAGACCTGAAGCCCACTTCCTGGCACGATTTGACTTTGCTGCTTACGTAAGCCTGGCTTGCACCGTCATCACCCACGAGTATCGCCGCGAGATGTGGCACTTTTTTACCTTTGTTTTTCAGTTTTTTTACTTCTGCTGCAATTTCATTCCTGATTTCCTGCGATATTTTTTTGCCATCCAATAATTGCATTATAAAAATTTGTCTTAAAAATAGGTAAGATATTTTCGTTTGATTAGTTTTGAGAAATATTTTTATAAACAACATGCAGCAAAAGCCATTCATTATTGGTATTTCGGGAGGAAGCGGCAGCGGGAAAACTACCTTCGTGCGCGATCTCGCACAGAGTTTTTCAATTGACGAATTGTGTATCCTAAGTCAGGATAATTACTACAAGCCACGGGAAGAACAACAGACCGATGCGAATAATGAAAAGAATTTTGATTTGCCGGAATCATTTAAAGAAGCGGAATATCATAAAGATGTTTTAAGGTTGTTGAATGGAGAAGATGTAGTGCTGAAAGAATATACATATAACAATCCATTAGCTGAACCTAAATTAATTACATATAAAGCTGCACCGATCGTTATAATTGAGGGGATTTTCGTTTTCCATTTTGCAGATGTTTCAAGCCTGATGGATTACAAAATATTTATTGATGCAGATGAACATATCAAACTGATCCGCAGAATTCAGCGCGACCAGATCGAACGTAACTATCCGTTGGAAGATGTGCTGTATCGTTACCAGCACCATGTATATCCTTCTTATCAGAAATACATTTTGCCGTACAAAGAAAATTGTGACATCGTTGTAGATAATAATATAAGCTTTGACAGCGCTATGCAAATTATAAAATCCTCTATCCGCGAGAGACTTGACACTTTCCAATCAGGCGCACTGCCTCCATCAATGGAAACACTGAAGAATTTGTGAAGTGATTTTAATTATCCTTCGAAATTTATCGAAAATGTAAATGAACGGTTGTATAAACCCTTCATGTATTTTGAATATGGGATGTCATCCTGCTTATGAATATTCAGTACTGAATTGAATACTTTAAATTCAGGACAAAAAATAAACAACGGAAAATGTATTTCCATTCCAACTCCGTAGTCTACACCAAAATCATGCGCGGATTGTTTTGGCATATCTTCCCTTTTTCTCGCTTTAAAACTCCCACCGATATCATAGGAATATTTCACGCCTGCAAGAATATAAAATTTGATATCCTTTAAAGGTTCTGTTTTAAATTTCATTTCCACGGGAAGGTCAAAATAAACCTGTGAGATCGTTTTGCTTCGCGTGGTAAGATCGCCGAAATTATAAGTGAGGTTTTTATCAAAAAATGCAAAGCTCGGAACAGACCGCACTTCAACAAATCTGTTGATGTGATAGCTCATTACTGCACCGATCTCAAAGCCCACGCCGTATTTGGATTTTATGGATAGTATGCTGTCGCTTGATGCAAACAATTCATTTTGCTTGATCTTAAAATCAGAAATACCAACTCCCAGGTGTATACCGAAGTGATAAGGTTTGCGGGAATACTTCATATCATTTTCCAAAACATTGCGCTGGCTAAACGCAAATGCAGGAAAGAAAATGAATACGCTGAGTATTATTTTTCTGCAATATATATGGTGCTTATTCCAAAGCTTAATGGTATGCATTCTGTGTTTTTAAATCCCGCAAGTTGCAGTAAATCTATAAATTTTTTTCCATCGGGAAACTGCCGCACGCTTTCCGGTAAATACGTATAAGCGCGTGCATCTTTCGAAATGAGTTTTCCGACAAATGGTAAAACGTTGCAAAAATAGAAATAGTATATGTTTTTTATCAGCCAATTTGCAGGTTTTGAAAACTCGAGAATAAAAAGCTTTCCGCCCGGTTTCAATACTCTTCGCATTTCACTCAATCCTGAATTTACATTTTCAAAATTTCTCACACCAAATGAAACACTCACGGCATCAAATGTATCTTCTGAAAAATTCAGATTTTCACCATCGCCGGTTTGCAATTCTATGACCGGGAATCTTTTGGTTTTCTCCCGCCCAACTGCAAGCATTTTTTCGGAAATATCTATTCCAATGATTTTTTCAGGGTTCAATTTTGTTTCAGCGATCGCAAGATCAGCTGTGCCTGTTGCAACATCCAGTATCCATTTTGGATTGGATCTTCCAATAAGGGTAACCAGTTTATTCCTCCATAATTTATCTATACCCAGTGAAAAAAAGTGATTCAGAAAATCGTACGTAGGTGCAACATTATTAAACATCGTTGCAACCTGCTGCTTCTTGCTTTCACCTGAATTATATGGGGTTACCTGAGTCATGAATCGTAAGTCATAAGTCCTAAGCCGATGAAAAAGTTGAAATCTTACGACTTACAACTTACGGCTTACAACTAATCTCCAAAAGTACAATATTCTCCTTCAATCTGTCAAAAATAGTATTCATCTTTGCATTAATAAATTTCAAACTTGATACAGTCTGCAAAATTCATCGGAGCTTTTCCAAAAACTGACGATTGTCCGCAATCGGAAATGCCGGAATTTGCATTCATCGGTAGAAGTAATGTTGGAAAATCATCGCTGATCAACCTGATTACAAATAGAAAAGAGCTGGCAAAAGTTTCAAAAACGCCCGGTAAAACGCAAACGATCAATTTTTTTTTAATAGATGAAAGCTGGCACTTGGTGGATTTACCCGGGTATGGATATGCGAAGGTTTCTAAAAGTTCACGTGAAGTTTTCAATAAGATGATCCGGTATTATCTTACGCATCGCGAGCAGTTAAAAAATGTATTTGTACTTATTGATTCAACGATCTCACCTCAGAAAATAGATATGGAATTTATTAATTGGCTTGGTGAAATGCGCATTCCATTCTCAATTATTTTTACAAAGTCTGATAAAGAAAAAGCATTGATCATCCAAAAAAACATAAAAAGTTTCAGATCGAAAATGCTGGAAAATTGGGAAAATATACCACCTTTCATTCTTACTTCATCTGAAAAAAACCGCGGCGGAAAAGAGATCATGAGTTTTATTAAGGAAGTGATGAATGATAAAGAGTAATGCTGAATGTTGAATTGAGACATTATCTCGATTCTTGATTCTCACATCCCACATCCCACATCTCATCTCTCATATCTGAAACCATCAACCATCGGCTAATATTTCGCAGAATTCCATTACTTTTGTATCCAATGAGATACCTTCTTTTCCTTTTATTATTTTTTCCATTTCTTTCAAAGGCACAGGATATTGACGGCAAATGGACGGGCACATTTGTTCAGTACATTCACAATACATATGATGTTGAGTTGATCGTACAAAAATTGCCTGCGGGAAATACATTTTCTGCACGTTTAAAAATTACTGATGGTCGTTATTTTGGTGAATTCCAGATAAGCGGATTTATTTGCGAGAAACAAAACCTCGAAATATCAACTATAATTTTAGTAAGGGAAAATGACAACAGCACCTGGATAGATTGCCTTGACGGTACTTTTGATCTCAATGAAGATGAAAATGAATTGACATTTGGAGATACGTGGCTACAAAAATATAAAAGAAACAATACGTGTAAGCTGAAATTTATTCAGAAAGATATGTTCCAATGTCTGCGGTCTGCATATTTCCGTAAAGAAAAATATCCTGAGGCTGTAGCGGAATTTGAAAAATTCTGGAATGAAAACAACACTCAAAGACCTAAACCTGCTTCTCCGAATGAGCCCGGAAAAATTGCAAAAGCTGAAACTCCTGTATTACCGAAGGAAATGAAATCGGAAACCAGGATCGTAGAAAAAAATGAGGATCGTGCGCCGGTGATCGACACTTTTGAAAGCATCAAAATGCGCCCCGTTATTGTAAAAGATGAAATTGAAGTAAGCAGCGCAGATATCACTATTGAATACTGGGACAGGTATACTGAAGATGGCGACTCCATTAATTTATTTATGAATAAAACACTCATACTGGAAAATGTCCGGCTTACAAAGGTGAAGAAAAGCATACAGGTTCACCTCGACCAAAAAAATAATTATCTTGTCGTCCATGCGGTAAATCTTGGTACCGAGCCGCCGAACACGGCATCTGTTACGGTAAAAGATGGAAAAAAGATCCAAAACGTTTCGCTAACATCTAACCTGAGAACAAGCGGGGGGCTAAAGATCACTCTAAAAAAATCTCCCTGATAATCAATAGAATGCGATAACGGTATTTGTATAACCCCCCGTAAATCTTTTCAATATTAATAATTTATAAAAACCCGGAACAGATGCAAAAGCTTTAAGGAAAATTTGTATCTTTGCAGACTCAAAATTAATTGAAATGAAACCAGATATCCATCCGAAAGAATACAGATTAGTTGTTTTTAAAGACTTTTCCTGCGACTATACATTTTTAGCAAAATCTTGTGCCAGCTCAAGAGAGACCATCAAATGGGAAGACGGCAATGAATACCCGCTGGTAAAATTAGAAGTTTCAAACATGTCGCACCCGTATTATACAGGTAAGATGAAATTACTGGATACTGCAGGTCGTATCGATAAATTCAACAAAAAATACGCTAAGAAATAGTTTATTTATTTTGAAGATATTTTATTAAAGTCGCAACATTACGTTGCGACTTTTTTATTTTTACACTATGCCGATCCAACACCTTGTTCTTTTTGACGGAATAGAGCGCAACAATTTACTTCCCCTGGCAGCTACCCGCGCACTTGCGGATTTCCGGGTTGGTATTTTAACCATCCGCGAAAAATGGGAAAAGCATTTTCACATGCCCGCAGATATTCTTACACAGGAATACTTACAACCAAAATATCACTATACGCAAAAAGATAAATGCGTTTTTATCAATGCCTGCATTTTACCGGATATGGTATTGCTAAATGAAATAGAAAAGCTGCCGGATAATTCAGTGCTCAAAGATCAAAACACGATCATCGCCATAAAAACCGATGCAACGATAAATAACCTGGATGACCTGTTGAAGACAGATACAGCAAATGTAAAAAATGTAAAACACGATATCCAGATCCGGTTTCCGTGGCATATTTTTATACTGAACGGACAGGAGATCAAAAGCGATATTGAATTGATGCAATTAAAACCTAACGGTGAGATGTTATCAAAAAGCAACACGATCTTCGGGATGGAAAATGTGTATGTTAACGGTAAGATATCCTGCGAATGCGCTGTGATCAACGCAACAAAAGGTCCCGTGTATTTAGGACGGGAAAGCGAGATCATGGAAGGGACTACGATTCGCGGCAGTTTTGCGCTTGGCGAACAATCTACATTAAAAATGCAGAGTAAGATATATGGCGATACAACTATTGGTCCGCATTGCAAAGTTGGCGGAGAGCTAAGTAACGTAGTCATGTTTGGATACAGCAACAAAGCACATGATGGTTTTTTAGGAAACTCTGTAATAGGCGAGTGGTGTAATCTTGGGGCAGATACAAACAATTCCAATCTTAAAAATGATTACGGAAATGTAAAAGCGTGGAATTATACCGCTAAGGAGTTTATAAATACAAGCCTGCAGTTTTGTGGCTTGATCATGGGAGACCATACTAAAAGCAGTATCAATACCATGTTTAATACCGGTACAGTAACAGGAGTTGGCGCTAATGTGTTTGGAAGCGGTTTCCCTCCTAAATTTATTCCCGATTTTTCATGGGGCGGAGCGCAGGGCTTTGAAGTTTTCACTTTGGAAAAAGTAAATGAAGTTGCACAGCGCGTTATGGAAAGAAGAGGAATAGAATTAACGGATATTGATAAAAATATCCTGAAGTATATTTTTGAAGAAACAAAAGAATTCAGAAAGTAGCATGAGAAAAAAAATAATTACCGGAAACTGGAAGATGAATGCAGATAAAAATGAAGCTGTATCGCTGGTTAACGGTTTATTAGAAAAATATGGAGAATTAAATTTATCTGAAAATAAAATTGTAGTCATTGCGCCGCCATTTCCATATATACATTACATCTCTTCCGTGTTTATAAAACATCCTTACTTTTTTGCAGGCGCGCAAAATTGCAGCGAATATGAGAAAGGTGCATACACGGGAGAAGTTTCCGCGAAGATCATTGCATCCCTGGATGTGAAGTATGTTATTATAGGACACAGCGAGCGGCGGCAATATTTTCGTGAAACCGATGAGATTCTTTTACAGAAAATTTATCGTGCACAAAAAGAAAAACTCATCCCGATCTTTTGCTGCGGTGAATCTCTCGAATCAAGAGAAGCCGGAGATCATTTTACTTTTATAAAAAAACAACTGGATGATTGTGTATTTCATTTGACGGAAGAAGAATTTGGCAATATCGTCATCGCTTATGAACCCATATGGGCGATAGGTACAGGAAAGACTGCTTCACCCGAACAGGCTCAGGAAGTACATCAATTCATAAGACAGCAGATCAAAGAAAAATATAGCGAATCAACCGCGGAACAAACGACCATACTTTATGGAGGCAGCGTAACAGCAAAAAATGCATCCGAATTATTTGCAGAAAAAGATATTGACGGAGGATTGGTTGGCGGCGCCTCACTCAAAGCTGATGAATTCGCAGCAATCATTAAAGCGTAAAATTTCTTTCACAAATTATAAAATGACTTACATCTTCCACATACCTTATCCTGTCGAAATTGAAAATGAAGAGTTTTCGGGATTATTTTCTGCTTTGGATATTGAAGGAATGGAAGAAAAAGAAAATGAATTGTGTATTTATTTAGATGAAACTGTTGCTGAAGAAGGCGAAACTTTGATCCGCGAAATTTGCGACAGCTATAAGCTTTCTTATCAAAAAGAAGAACTCGAAAATAAAAACTGGAACCAGCAATGGGAAAGCAGTTTTCAACCGATGCAGATCGATGATTTTGTTTTAGTACGAACTACATTTCATCCTGAAAATAAAAATGTGCAATACGAGATCATTATAGAACCGAAGATGTCATTCGGTACCGGGCATCATCCGACCACTGCACAAATGATCAGAAGCATGCGCTTGCTTGATCTTAGAAATAAATCGGTATTGGATTGCGGCTCCGGTACCGGGATCTTATCTGTGCTTGCAGAAAAAATGGGAGCGAAAAACTGCATCGCTCTCGATAATGATATATGGTGTTACCAGAACTGCATAGAAAATATTGAATTGAATGAAAGCCTTGTTGTACAGCCGCAGACCGGCGAACTGGAAACTGTAAAAGATTATACTTTTGATTGTATTTTAGCAAATATCCACAGGAACTTTTTAACAGCGAATATGTCTATATTATCGCAGCTTTTAATATCAAACGGCAACCTGCTGGTTTCCGGTTTTTATTCAGAAGATGCAAAGCTCATTTTAGATAAGGCTTTGGAATATGATTTGATAGCTAACTATCACACATCGCAAGACAACTGGGATTGTATTGTATTCAAGAAAAAATAAAAAAATGCGTAAACTGTTTTTCACCCTTAGCTTTTTCCTGGCGGCTTATCAATTTACATTCGCGCAATACCCGAAAGAATTCCCGGGTGATAATGCAGGTTTCGGAAAAGCTTATGCTGAATTTATAAAAACATGCACGCGGGATGATTGCAAGCAGGTAGCAGAAAAATTTCCTGCGACAATTACTTCCGGAAAAGCATCAACCTATTTTTTTAAAATAAAAGGAATTACACAATCCATACTCGTTAAGAAAGCTCCGGCATATCCCGTCTTCATGCAATTTGCAACATTATTAATGACCCTTGATGCTACAAAAGCAGGAGGAGCTGCGATTGATAAAAATTTTGATATCCTGCAATCGATTATAGACAAATCTAAACCCGGCAATTTAAAAGAGTTCAGTAATTATATCGAATATCTTACGAACCTTTATTCAAAGAATGCCTTGTATTACACCAATACCAATGCATGGCAGGCTACCGGAGATTATACAGTGGATTTTAAAGATGACAAACCTGTTTTTACTTTTTCTTCTACTGATCTTATTGGTACATCCACTGCTGATACATTAACTATAAAGAATGAGCGCGGTAAATATTATCCGTTAGAAAATTTATGGGTAGGTACGAATGGCACCATTACTTTACAGCGTGCAGGATTCGACCCTACGAATAATTTTGTCAACTTTAGTAACCACCAGATCAATTTTACTAAATCAGATATCGTTATTGATTCTGCAAAATTTACTTTCAAGCCTGTTTTAAATGAAGTGTTATTAGGAACATACATAGATAAATTATTACAAGCAAGATCGCAGGAAAAGTTATATCCGAAATTTCGTTCTTACAGCAACAACGTAAACTTCAATACATTCGGAAAGGAAATTAAATTCAGCGGCGGCTTTCAACTCGAAGGCACTAATATTTATGGCGTAGGATCGGATACCATTCTTCCGAGAATTTCCCTCTCAGGAAAAGATGGAAAAGAAGTGGTTCGCGTTGCTGCAAAACGAATACAGATTAAAGATTTTAAAGACATCAGTATAGAAGATGCCTCGATGACGATCCTTCTAAAAGATAATACGATCAGCCACCCGTTTGTAAATTTTACTTACTACTCAAAAACCAAGGATATAAAAGTTTATCGCGATGTTAAGCCCTTGTCGAAACAGCCTTTCACCAGTGAGTATCACAAAATGTTTTTATATATAGATGAGCTGAAATGGAATTTAGACAGTACAACAATGAAGTTCAGCATGATCACTTTGTCCGGCGATAAACCTGCAGTGTTTGAATCGTTCAATTATTATCAGCCTAATCTAGAAAATAAATATAAAGGACCATCGGAACAGGGACCCATCGATAAAATTTATCGCGCCTATGAAGGCAGCGGCGACCGTTTCGTTGATGCGCAGGGATTAGCGCTGGATATCAATCCCGGTGCGCCCTTTTCAGCAACGCAGCCAATATTTTTTAAATTGATGGAGGACGGTTATATCAATTATGATCCAAACCTGCGACGCATTGAAGTAAAAGAAAAACTCGTTAACCAGGCGTTGGCTGCACGGGGAAAACAGGATTACGATTTTATAAAATTCGCATCCTTTAAAAGAAACCTCAATGCCATTCTGGATATCAAATCAAATATTCTTGAGGTGTATGGTGTGGAAGAAATTAATATGAGTACGAAATCGGGTGTGAAGTTTATTCCGAATAACGATACTGTAAGGATCGGAAAAAATCGTGTGATGACGTTGGGTGGAAAAATTGTTGCCGGCAAATTTGATTTCGTCGCAAAAAAAGTAGATTTCGATTATGATACTTATGCATTCAATATGAAGAATGTGGATTCAATGGTGATCTATATTCCGGAAGGAAACGGAAAGCCGAATGAAAGAGGAGAGGTAAAACTTATCCGCTCAAAATCGCCTATTCAAAATATTACAGGCTCGTTGCATATTGCTGCACCAAATAATAAATCGGGAACTAACAACGACAGGAAATATCCGTTTTTCTCCAGCGGCGATACGGCAAAAGTGTTTTATGATAAAGGACAAAACGGGGATAAATACAACAAGGATAAATTTTATTACCAGGTCTTTCCTTTTGAGCTCGATAGTTTAAATGAGATCGTTACGGAAAACCTGCAATTGAGTGGTCAGCTGATCTCAGGTGGTATCTTCCAGCCTATACAAACAGGTTTAAAATTGCAGGAGGATAAATCGTTTGGGATTAACGTGGAGACAGGTTCTAAAGGCTACAACCTGTTTGGAAACAAGGGAAAATATACTTCTGATATCAACCTGAACAGTAATGGCTTGTCCGGAAAAGGATTGTTTGAATTCGGTCCGGCAAAACTCTATGCGGACACTGCATTCTTCTTCATGGATAGTGTGTACGCACAACTGGATAGCGTCAGAATTACGGAAGATAAAACAGCGAATTTACCGCAGACAAATATTAACCAGTCGTCCTTCACTTGGAATGTCAAAAAAGATTCGTTGGTGATATCGGAAGGCAAGGATGAAAAATTTGCGATGTATAACGGGACAACAATATTCGACGGTAAACTCATCCTCAATAATAAAAATTTATATGGTGTTGGCGTGCTTTCCTGGAACAGAACAAAATTACAATCTGATGACATCACTTTCCGCGCAAAACAAATGGATGCAAAAAAAGGAAAGTTGAATTTAACGACGGATGATGGTCGATCGTTGCTGGCATCGAACGATGTGAATGCGAATTTCGACGTTGACAAAAAAGTGGCAAATATTGAATTAAATAAAAGTGATACCATTCCGCTTGAATCTTTCAAATATGTAGCAAATCCTAAATTCCTGCGTTTTGATCTCGCAAATAACAAGCTTACGTTGAATGCAGTTTCACCGACGGCAAAATTCTTTTTGTTATCCACTGATCCCTCAAAAGACTCTTTAAAATTTGTTACTGCTGAAGCGGAATTAAATCTGAATGACAATTCTATTCACTTTGCAGGGATTAATGAATTGCGTTTAGCGGATTCCAAAATTATTCCGGATAAGGGAGAGATATTTATTGAACAGGACGGAACTGTGCGCACTTTAAAAAATGCACAGGTCTTATTTAATGCAGATAGTTCTTATCATACGGTGAAGGATGCGGAAATAACTATTGTAGGCAGGAATGAATTTTCGGGAATGGGAAATTATTATTTCAAAATGAATAATGGCAGTATTGAAACAGTGCCTGTAGCGGAAATTAATGTCAATAATCCGTACAAAGGACAATCGGTGCAGGAAGGTAAAAAAGGAAAGAGAGTGGTTGCAGAAGCAAGAGATATGAGCAAGATCTTTACGTTTGCAAAAACAAGTATTCCTGAAGAGGCAAATTTCAAGCTGGATAATAAGATCTACTATAAAGGCAAATTCGATTTCGATTCAAAACATAAAGATATTTTCCTCGATGGAGCTGTGAAGATAGATATTGCAAGCAGTTCGAGCGATTGGATCCCGAACGTCCAGGCGCTCGATCCTAAGAAACCTGCGATCAGCATGGACAGTATTCTGAGCCAGGCAAACAATTTATTTGTCGGGTTGATGCTCGATAAAAGTATTCCTGAATTTTATCCCGCAGTTTTGCAGGATAAGCGAAATCCAAGCGATGCAAGTATCGTCACAATTAAGGGATCGATGGCATACAGCAAAACTGAGCCGAACATTATAATATTCGGAGATGAAAATGCTTTCCGTTCGCAATATTCTCATAGCTCTTGTTTGAAATACAACGAGAATACAAAACAAATTGATGCGGCAGGAGAAATTGGTTTTGGACTGAAGGTAGAACCATGCAAAATTACCACAGTAGGTAATTTATCCTTCACACCGGGAAATCAAAACCTCGAGGTGCCTGCTGATCTTGCAATTAAATTTATGATGAAGGATGATATTGCAAATTCGATCATCAACGATTTTGTTTTATCGGATAGCGTAGCCACTTTTGTGGGATACAAGCGAAATAAATCGATCCAGAGAACAATGTCTGTTTTAACAAAGGACACACTGGAATCGAACAGGCTGATCGCCGGTTTATTTATGGGTGATTCTATGTTTATCCCGCATAGCTTTAATTACAATCTCCTATTCAACGGCACAAAATTTTATTGGGATGCTCAGGATGCTTCCTTTAAAAGTGTTGAAAAGATCAGTATTGCTATTTTCGGAAGTTATGTAGTTAAAAGACAATACAATGCTTATGTGGAATTGGGTTACTCAGGCGAAAGTGATTTTGTAAATATTTATTTGCAAAACAAAACGGGTGCATGGTTGTTCTTAAAAATACGGCACGGACAAATGGGTGTCGCTTCTTCGATACCGGAGATATATAATACAATAATGATGCAAAAAGATGCAGACAGAGTTTATCGTGAAGGCAAGAATGTTGTGTTTCAGTTTATGCCGGCAGATCTTGGCTTGCGCGATAATTTTGTAGCGAGAATGGAAGATTTTAAAGAACGCTTTAAAGGCAGATTGATAAATAGCACGGGCACTATGAATTCACCTTCATATATGCCGCCGGTTTATACAAAACCCCAGGATGTTCCGACACCTCCCGAAAAAACGGAAGCACCGGCAGAAATAAAACCCGCAGAGATAAAAGATGATTTTAAAGCAAAGCCTAAAAAACAATTTTCTCTTACGCCGGGATTGGAAAAAACAAAACAGGTTCCTGAAGATACCACCGCACCGGTAGAAGAAATTCAAAAGGATACTTCGGCAGTAATACCGCAGGATTCTATAACTGTAAAACCTAAACCAAAGGTGAAGACAACTCCTAAAACGGGAACAAAACCGAAACCGAAATAAAATTTAATTTTATGAAAAAGCTGATCCTTTTTATATTTTCTCTTGCAATATTCGCATGCAGTCAAAACCCGATAACCGGCAGAAAACAATTAATGCTCGTTTCAGATGCACAAATGGATAGCATGGGCTTCCAGGAATACCATCAATTCCTTACAGAAAATAAAACGAAGGTTGCCACAAGCGGTAATGACGTAACACTTGTAAAAAAAGTGGGAACCCGGATTGCTGCTGCCGTTACACAATATATGACAGAAAAAGGATTGGCGGATAAAATGAAAGGATACAATTGGGAGTTTAACCTGGTAAATGATCCTACTGTGAATGCGTGGTGTATGCCAGGAGGAAAAGTTGTGGTGTATTCGGGGTTACTTGCTATCACCAAAAATGAAACGGGATTGGCAGTGGTTTTAGGACATGAAATTTCACACGCGATAGCAGGTCATGGTAATGAAAGGATGAGTGCGGAAATGGTGCAGCAGTTAGGAATTTCGGCGCTCGATGCAGCCTTATCCAGCAAACCCGCACAAACCAGGCAATTATTCGAAGGCGCAGTTGGAATGGGAGCGCAGGTAGGTATTATGCTGCCCTTTAGCAGGAAACAGGAAAGTGAAGCAGATCATATGGGATTGATATTTATGGCGATGGCGGGATATGACCCCAGCTATGCTGTTTCATTCTGGAAAGATATGGCTGCTCAAAGCCAGGGCTCACCTCCGGCATTCTTAAGCGATCACCCGAGCGATGCAACAAGAATTAGTGACATTCAAAATAAATTCCTGCCCGAAGCGCTAAAGTATTACAAGAAGTAATTGTATCATATTTAATCAGGTCACTGAAGTTGGCACAACGAACAATAAATATTTTCTTTTAAATGTTTACTAATATGCAATTGGGTGACATACCTTGAAAAATCAATAGAAAATTATAAGGAAGCCTTAAGTGCATATGGAGAATACATGGAATCGTTAAGGACGTTTAGCAATAGGTCGGTTACTCAATCAAACAGGGCAAAATGGAGGGAATTGGTTCAAAGAAATAAAGAGTTTAATAAGTACGTTCAGGATAATAATTTGACTCATGAGAAGTATTCTGAATAATGACATCGAGAGCAGAAAAACTTTCTATTGTATATCCATCCATCTTACTAATTAATACAATACTATCAGGAGAATTAACGGGATGAAAGTATAATCATATATTTACATCTCCGTGAATCCATTCAAAAAATTGCTCAGCTACCTCATTGATATTCCCATAGAGAAAAGGCAAAGTCAGTACAGCGGAAAAGTCGCAGTCTCTTTTCACCGGGGACAATACAAGCTCAGTACAAAAAATGCGGTGTATTCCTTCGGAAAAAATTATACTTCTTTTTCTACGGCATTTGATGTTATTGAAATCCAGGACAAAAAAATAGAAAGCGTTTTAGTACTCGGTTTCGGATTGGGAAGTGTCGTGAATTTGTTTGAAGATCATTCGGAGATAAAAAATATTACAGCAGTAGATGCCGATAAAATAATTATTGAACTTGCAGAAAAATATCTTCATTCACCTCTTAAAAAAAAGATTGAATTTATTTGCCGTGATGCAGAAACATTTGTGAATTCCCTTCAGCAGAAATACGATCTTGTTTTATTTGATGTATTTATAGACGATGTAACTCCCGCAGAATTTATCCGGAAAGAATTTCTTTTACAGCTAAAAAAATGCATCAGTAAAAACGGAATTTTGTTGTATTCTAAATTGGAAATTGACAGAAAAAATCAAATTGAAAATGACCAGTTTGGAAAAATATTTACAGAAGTTTTTCCGGGATCTTTTTCAATAGATGCAGAAGGGAATAAAATTTTTGTGATTACTAATTACTAACTACTCAATACTTACTTTCTCTTAAAATTCCTTCTGTGTAAAAAAGGAGTCAGCGTGCCAACCAGTGCGCCCACTGCATAACCCGTGATCACATCTGTCCAGTAATGCTTACCCGCCTTATATCGCGTAATGCCCGTTAGCGCAGGGATAATTGCTGCTCCCGTCCACATCAAAGGTCTCCATTTTGAATTCGGATGATAATCGGCATACACCATCGCGATAAAAAATGTACTTGCAGCAGTAATAGCTGTATGTCCCGACCAGAATGAAGAGGTCGCATCGCTGCCGTACTTGTTACCATTGCCGTAATCTGAATAAACATATGGGCGTTTTCTCTGCGTTAGTCCCTTTGTAAAAGTGGTGAGCGCCGTTGTAATTGCAAAAGTTTCGATCCAGATCGGCATTACGGTTTTCCAGTCCTTCCTCACATTCTTATCAATAAATAATAATGCCGGGGAAACTATCATAGTATATTGTAATACATCACTTGTAATAGAAGCTGCTCTTGAATGCTGGTAGATGGCGCTTCTGTCAAATTTATTTATATCGGTTGGCTGTAACGCGCTGATCTCCGCAAGAGTGAGCGGCTTTTTTTTATGCTGCATGATCAGCCCGGTTCCTCCGGTGCCCAGCGTAATTAAGCCGATAGGAATATCAAGTCCTAACCTGAATCTATAAACACTTTGTCGCTTTAAAGAATCCTGCGCATCAACATGAAATAAAAACAGGAATGCAAGAATAAGAAGAAGGGATTTTTTTAACATAATATAAAAATAGTATAAAAAACGCAGTCGAAAATAAAAATACGAAACTATAAGTTTAATTTAGAAGTACAATTTTGAATATGAAGCATGTATATACCCTCCTTTTTATTTTTTACACATTGCTTGGTTTTGCAGATGGCATGCATATTAAAGGTGTCATCAAGGATATGGATAGCAACCACCCCGTAAAAGATGCTGCCATTACCGTAACATTTTATTCCGGTCTTGATGCTTTCGGATCAACGGACTCTCTCGGTCGCTATGAAATAACTTCCAAAGAAGAAGTGCCGGAAGGTGATTACAGTATACAAATACAGGCGAAAAATTATTACAGTGTATATGGTTTTATACATGTAAAGAAAGAATCTTTTATTGAGCAAAGATTAAAAAGAAAATCAACTGCACCGCCTGAACTTACTGCAATAAATACTGCGCCTGTAAAACCTGTACTCGAAGGTTATGCAACAAATAATCTTGTTTTTTTAATCGATATATCTTCTTCAATGAATACTGCGCAAAAGTTTCCATTGCTTAAAGAATCACTAAAATATCTCGTAAATGAATTGCGCCCTACGGACAGAATTGCGATCCTGACGTTTTCGAGTAATGTAAAAGAAGTATTGCCATCCACTCCGGTTACGCAGAAAGAATTAATTTTAAAAACTATAGACGGACTGAGCTTTGGAAGTACAACACAAGGAGGCGCAGCCCTTGATATTGCGTATAAAACGGCGCTTAGGGATTTTGTAACAAAAGGAAATAATCGTATCGTTTTAGCAAGTGATGGTTTGTTTACAGCAGGTGAAAAGGATTATAAAAAAATGGAACAGGTGATCCAGGATGGCTCGGAAAAAAATATTGCATTGTCCGTTTTTTGTTTTGGAAAGAACACGGAATATGTAAACGGGAGACTTAAAAAACTAACAAGCACAGGTCATGGAAACTTTGCAACGATCAACAATATTGACGAAGCAAAATTATATATGCTGGAGGAAGCAAAAGCGGTGAAGGATTAAACCTATAAGGTTTTTAACTGCAGACAACAAGTTTCTTCGTCTCAAAAAATTCTTCTTCAAAAAAATCTTTCAACTCAACAACGCGGATATTTTTTCTGATGTCTTTCAACTCATCTTTTAAATCTCCGCCTTTTAAAGCGATCAGTTTTTTTGCATGTTTGTTCCTGCTCCAGTGTAAAAGATCAGAAGTTTTTGCAACAGCGCGCGATACAACGTAATCAAAATCTTCCTTAATATTTTCTGCACGCGCCGCCTTTGTAACCACATTTTTTAATTGCAATGCTTTCACCACTTCATCTACCACAAGAATTTTTTTACCAATAGAATCTGTCAGTATAAATTTTGTTTCCGGAAAATAAATAGCCAGTGGAATTCCCGGGAACCCGCCCCCCGTTCCGATATCCAAAATCCTTTCGCCTTTTTCAAAAGTAAAAATCTTTGCAATAGATAAGGAATGCAGTACATGCCGCTCATAAAAATTTTCCAGGTCTTTCCGGGAGATCACATTTATTTTCTCGTTCCACAAAGTGTATAAAGGAAGCAGCTCAGCGAATTGTTCGAACTGTTCAGTAGTAAGATCAGGAAAATATTTTTTCAGGATTTCCAATGTTGTTTTTGTAAAGATAAAAATCCATCTTCAACAACATTATTTTTATAACGCTGTTATTGCTCCAGTAAATCGTCAAAAAATTGAGCCAGATCAATCCACAAATTCACATCCAACTTCAGAAAAATTGAAATAGTTCCTTGTAATTTTTTTTAAAAGTCAAGAAATGTTAAGTGTACATTAAATTCTTACTTTAGATGGCAAACCACTTTTAATTGTATACTGAATATCAACACAATACCCCTTATTTAAATTGAATCTAAATAGCAGATTTATCCACATTTAATACTATCTAAATATCCGAATACTATATTTGCAACCGAGAAAAAATTAGCCGATAATGCATTGTTGTAAACCAATCAGAGGAGTCCTCCAATTAATAGCACTTATTTTATTTTTATCCTTGTCTTCAGCCGCTTTTGCAGCTGTTGCTGTGCCTGATGTAAACCCATCGGATGCTGCTTCAGTCGATAAAGCAAAGCAGGGAATGGAATTATTTAAAGCGAACTGTACCTCCTGCCATGCGATAGACAGAAAAGTTACCGGTCCGGCGCTTGCAGGCGTTTATGACCGATGGGATAGCGATACTAAGATCGTAGAGTGGGTACATAATTCACAAAAACTCATCGCCAGCGGAGATCCGTATGCGAACAAAATATTTAATGAGAATAATAAGTCAGTGATGACTTCATTTCCTCAGTTCAGCCCTGAGCAAATTTCTAACATTCTTATTTATGTAAAAGCAAAAGCCAACGGTGTTGCGTTGCCGTTTGATGCAGTTGCTGCTACTCCGGCAACAGGCGCAAACACACCATCTACCACTCCGGCTACTCCGGACTGGTATATCTGGATACTTATTTCTTTCTTACTTGTCCTCGTAATACTATTAGTAAGCGTTACTTCCAAACTGGATAAAGCCGTTAGAGAAAAAGCGGGAGAAGTAGTAGTAGATGTTTCCATCGATAAAAAAATATTCAGCAAAAAAACTTTAAAAGTATTGCTGCTGATCGGCTCTATATTACTTGTATTTAATATTTTCAACGGCGCTATCGATTTCGGTCGCTCACAAGGTTACGAACCGTATCAGCCGATCCGCTTTTCGCACGCTTTGCACGTTGGACAAAACCAGATCGAATGCCAGTATTGTCATACGGGTGTAGAGAAAAGCCGTCATGCAAGTATTCCCGGCACACAGATCTGTATGAATTGTCATAAATATGTACAAAATGGTCCTAAATACGGCAAGGATGAGATCAATAAGATCTATGCTTATGCAGGCTGGGATCCGGAAAAACAAAAATTCGTACAGGCTCCGAAAAATATCGAATGGGTGAAGGTCCATAATTTACCTGACCACGTTTATTTCAATCACTCTCAACACGTAAAAGTTGGTGGCATTAAATGCCAGACTTGTCACGGTAAAGTAGAAGAATATGAAACGATGAAACAGTTTGCACCTTTATCTATGGGATGGTGTATCAACTGCCACAGGAATACGGAAGTGAAGTTTGCAGAGAATAAATATTATTCCATTTTCTCAAAATATAAAGACGAGTTAAAGAAAGGAACTAGAGCTAAAGTTACTGTCGCAGATATCGGCGGTACCGATTGTCAAAAATGTCATTATTAAAATTGCAGCAGACGCAGGAATGTGTCGTAATAAATCAAAAGTTATAACATTATATAAATGAGTAACAAAAAATATTGGTCGAGCCTGGATGAGTTGAATGAAACTCCTCAGTATATAGAGAAAGCTTCAAAGGAATTTAATTATGAGATAGATGCTGATGATGCCGGTGAAAACGACGGCCCTAGCCGCCGCGATTTTTTGAAAGCAATGGGTTTTAGCGTTTCTATCGCTGCTCTGGCATCTGCTTGTAAGATGCCGACACACAAAGCAATTCCATACACCTTCGATTTAAGAAAGCCAGTTCCTGAAGTAGTTCCGGGTGTCGCAGATTTTTTCGCATCTACTTATTACGAAGGCGGAGATTTTGTAAGCATCCTTGTAAAAACCCGCGAAGGTCGCCCGATTAAAATTGAAGGCAACAGTGGTTCGCCCCTCACTTTGGGTGGAACAAGCGCGCGTGCACAGGCATCGGTTTTAAGTTTATACGATGTAACGCGTTTAGCAACTCCAACAAAAAAAAATAAAAAGGCAGATTGGAAAACAGTGGATGCGGAAATCATGCAAAAGCTTGCGGGTATTGCAACTTCAGGAGGAAAAATTGCATTAGTAACCGGTACAGTTGCTTCTACTATTACTAAAAAAGCAATTGAAAAATTTGTTTCCAAATTTCCGGGCACAACAGTAGTAAGCTACGATGCGGTTTCCAGTTATGCAACACGAAAAGCAAACCAGATAAGCCTGGGTTCTCCAATCATTCCTACTATTAATTATGATAAGGCGGATGTGATCGTTGGCTTTAACGCAGACTTTTTAGGAACCGGAATTTCAACAGTGGAAGCTGCAAAAAAATATGTGGCAACACGTGTTCCTTCGAAAACAAATCCGAAGATGTCGCGCCATCACCAGTTTCAGTCTACCATGAGTATGACAGGTGCAAGTGCTGATTATCGCTACCCGGTTGCTCCATCTGAAGAAAAACAAGCGTTGATTAATTTACTCTCTGCTGTTGGTGGTTCAGTAAGCGGCGTTGCTAATCTGAAAAATCAGATTGCAAACGATGGCATTAAAAAAGTTGCAGCCGAGTTGCTCGCTGCAAAAGGAAAATCTGTTATAGTATCCGGAACGAACGATGTAGATATTCAATTGCTCGTAAATGCTATCAACGGTGTACTCGGAAATTACGGAAGCGTAATCGATACTGCGGGTGCATACAATTTAAAATCAGGAAATGACGAAGCGCTCGCAGCATTAGCAAGCGATTTGGAAAAAGGTATATATAAAGGTATTGTATTGCTGGGATCAAACCCGGTTTACGACACACCTTACGGCGAAACATTTAAGAAAGCAATTCAAGGCGCAGAACTTTCAGTTTCTACTGCCGACAGAACAGATGAATCTGCACAGTACTGCCAGTATGTTTGTCCTGATTCACATTATCTCGAATCATGGGATATCGTTTCTCCTAAAACAGGATTCTACGGATTCGTACAGCCTGCGATTGTAAATTTATTTGACACGCGCCAGGCGCAGTCATCTTTATTGACTTGGTCAGGAGATACAACTCCGATCGGACAGTTTGTACAAAATGAGATTGCAGCTTTAACAGGCGGAAATTATCAAGCTGCTGTACAAACAGGATATTTTGGAAACGCAACATCCGGAGGCGCCGGTGCAAATGTGGGTGCGTCCATAGCAGCAGTAAAAACGGGCGCTTCAGCACCAAAGGGAATGGAAGTGTTTTTCTATGAAAAAGTTGCGATAGGAGATGGCAAGCTTGCAAACAATCCTTTCCTGCAGGAAATGCCTGATCCGGTAGCGAAAGTAACATGGGACAACTATGTTTGTGTTCCTTATTCTTTTGCTAAGGACAAAGGAATTGATGTGATGCCTTATGATAAGAAAGTTCCGATTGCTAAGGTCGTGGTTAACGGAAAAGCTTTTGAATTACCTGTTGTAGTGCAATTTGGACAGGCGCAAAACACATTGGCAATCGCGATGGGTTACGGACGTGAAAGAGCCGGTCGTGCAGGCAGCATGGTGGGGAAAAATATGTTCCCGTTTATAAAATCAACAAACGGTATTTCTACCTATGCAACAGACGGCGCATCCATTGAATTTACAGGCGCTACTTATGATCTGGCACTCAACCAAACCTATCATACTTTAATGGAAGACAGGAAACTTCCGGGCAAGAAGCTGCAATATCGTGGTATGGTGGTGAAAGAAACGACGCTTAAAGATTATCAAAAGAAAGATAATGCAGGAAATGAAGACCGCGAAAAAATCAAGGAAGAATTACACTCTTTATATGATGGCTACAAGCCGCATGATTACAAGCAGGGTCATCACTGGGGAATGACGGTGGATCTTAATGCGTGTATTGGCTGCGGAGCTTGCGTAGTTGCATGCAGTATAGAAAACAATGTACCTGTTGTGGGAAGACGACAAGTTTACCGCAGCCAGGAAATGCAGTGGATACGCATCGACCGCTATTACAATGGGAATCCGGATAATCCGGATGTTTCTTTCCAGCCGATGATGTGCCAGCATTGCAACAATGCGCCATGCGAAAACGTATGCCCCGTGAATGCAACGAATCACAGCTCGGAAGGATTGAACCAAATGGTATACAACCGTTGCATCGGAACAAAATATTGCGCAAATAACTGTCCTTACAAGGTGCGCCGTTTTAACTGGCTCGATTACCAGGGTAACGATAGCTGGGGCAAGTTTAATGACGGGAAGCGTTCCTTCACTGATACAGAAGCGCAATCTTATATGTTTGAAGATCTCACACGCATGGTATTGAATCCGGATGTAGTGACGCGTACGCGTGGAGTAATGGAAAAATGTTCATTCTGTGTTCAGCGTATCCAGGAAGGAAAATTAAATGCAAAGAAGGAAGACCGTCTTTTACAGGATGGCGAAATTAAAACGGCATGCCAGTCTGCTTGTCCGACAAACGCAATTACTTTCGGTGATCAGAACAATAAAGAAAGTGCAGTTGCAAAAACATTTGCAGAAAACGGAAGAAACTATTTCATTTTTGAAGAGCAACACTTTATTCCTGCAGTAGGATACCAGGTGAAAGTGAGAAATAAAAACGAAGAGCCGATCCGTGGATTTATACAAAACGAAGAACCATATTTATAAGAAGATTAATAATAATATATGTCAAGTCATTTTGAATCACCCATTCGCGAACCTCTGATATTAGGGAATAAAACCTGGAAGGATGTTACGCGTGATATAGTGAAACCTACGACGGGAAAATTACAGCCCAAGTGGTTATTCTGGACATCTATCGCTGCAACAGTGGCAAGCTTTGGCGTATTTTGTATTGCATGGGAAGTAGCGTTCGGGATAGGTACATGGAATGTCAATAAAACTGTAGGTTGGGCGTGGGACATTACGAATTTCGTTTGGTGGATCGGTATCGGTCACGCAGGAACGCTGATCTCTGCGATCTTGTTGCTGTTCCGTCAAAAATGGCGTACCGGTGTTAACCGCGCAGCAGAAGCAATGACGATCTTCGCGGTAATATGCGCGGGCTTGTTTCCCGTATTTCACATGGGAAGAGTTTGGGATGCGTTCTTTATCTTTCCTTATCCGAACACGCGCGGTCCTCTTTGGGTAAATTTTAATTCACCGTTATTATGGGACGTATTTGCGATCTCGACATATTTCACAGTTTCCATATTATTCTGGTACACGGGCCTTGTTCCGGATTTTGGAACGGTCCGGGACCAATCAAAAACTTCGGGACGATGGAAGTTCTACAATTTCTTGTCCTTCGGATGGATCGGCTCCGCTAAGCATTGGGAAAGATGGGAATCGCTCTCATTAATATTAGCAGGCTTATCTACACCACTCGTGCTTTCCGTTCACACGATAGTATCGTTTGACTTTGCTACATCGGTTATCCCCGGGTGGCACACGACGATCATGCCTCCGTACTTCGTTGCGGGTGCGATCTTCTCAGGCTTTGCGATGGTATTGACACTAATGATAGTCGCGAGGTATGTGATGAATTTGCAGGATTATATTACACTCGCGCATATCGAATCGATGAATAAGATTATGTTGCTGACCGGAACGATGGTAGGTATCGCATACTTAACAGAAATTTTTACGGCATGGTACTCCAGCGATCCATATGAGATGTATTCCTTTGCCAATAAATCGCAGGGACCATACTGGTGGGCGTACGCGAGCATGATGTTTTGTAATCTCGTGTCGCCGCAAGTGTTTTGGATCCGCAAATTCAGAAGAAATATCGCGTTGACATTCTGTATGTCGATCGTCATCAACATCGGTATGTGGTTCGAGCGTTTCGTGATCATCGTAATTTCTTTACACAGAGATTATTTGCCATCAAGCTTTTTATACTATTCACCAACGTGGGTGGAAGTGGGCACATTTATCGGAACGATTGGCATCTTCATGACGCTGTTCTTATTGTTCTGCCGTTTCTTCCCTGCCATTGCGATCGCGGAAGTAAAAGCAATCCTGAAAGTATCAGGCGATAAAGCGAGAGTAAGACAGCTTGAAGAAGTAAAAGATGAGAAAGCGTATGAAAATATAACCGTTACTTCCGGTGCATGGGATCATTAATAAAAAAGATATCATAAAAATATGAGCGATATAAAAAAATACCTGGTAGGAATGTTTGACGACGACGACGTGCTGTTGCACGCGGTTAGTCACATTCGCGGAGCTGGATATGAAATTACAGATGCGTTTACGCCGTTCCCGGTGCATGGCCTCGAGCACGAGCTAGGATTGCAGCCTACGCGTCTTCATACCGCGGGATTCTTCTTTGGCGCAACGGGTTTAACCGTGGCATTAAGTATGATCTTTTTTATCAATAAATTTAATTACCCGACGGATGTAGGCGGAAAACCATTTTTTGGTTTACTCGCGTATGTTCCAATTTGCTTTGAACATACCGTATTATATTCCGCAATCGGGATGACGGTTTCATTTTATTACTTATGTAATTTATATCCCGGAAAAACGCCGAAGATCATAGACGAACGTACGACAGATCATTTGTTCTCATTGACATTTGACCTGGAAAACCGCGACGCAGCATATATTAGTGCAGTAACTGAATTATTGAAAAAAGAAGGTGCCATCGAAGTTTATCAAAAAGAAATATAATCATGTTGAAGAGATACCATATCATATTTTTGTTGTTCATACTTGGATGTGTATCCTGCATACGCGATCCTAAACAACCGGGAAGAGCGTACATGCCGGATATGCAATATTCGACTGCGTACGATGCAGGCTCTCCGAATCCGATTTTTAAAGATGGAAAAACTGACGAGCTCGCTCCCCCGGGAAGTGTAGGTGTTGGAAAATATTTATATCCGCTTGCGGATTCGGAATATGAAAAAGCAGCAACTGCAATTACTAATCCTTTTACATTTACAAAAGAGCAAATAGAAGGTGAAGGAAAACATTTGTTTCTCATGAACTGCGCTATTTGCCATGGAGAAAAAGGAGATGGACAAGGACATCTTGTGCAGATTCAGAAATTCCCGCCGCCTCCTTCTTATCTCATAGAACCTTTGTTATCAAAGCCCGAAGGACAGCGATACCATACTTTGATGTACGGGAAAAACATGATGGGTTCTTATGCAAGCCAGCTTGATCATAGGGAAAGATGGCTGGTATTGAGTTACGTAAAGTCTTTGCAAATGGCAGCGGTGGCGCAAAGCAAACCTGCAACAGCTGCAAAAACAGATTCAACTAAAACAAAATAAATTAAACACCCGGAAATGAATAGATACATTTTTGAATCGAGCACTAAGAAGAAAATTTTATACGCCTTTTTAATTGGCATTCTTCTTTTTGCAGTGGGCGCTGCTAAAAAATATTTTGAGGATAAAAGTGAATTCTCTGGAAATGAGGAAGCGAAAACAGAAATGACAAAAACCTCTGAATCCGGACAAGAAAAATTTACGGCTCCGGCGACACACCGTGTTGAAAAAAAGACTGCTACCGAAGAAGAATATAAAGAAGGTTCTTTAGGAATGACGATCCTTGCAAATACGTACAGTATATTTTATTTCGGATTTTACATTGCGCTTGCTGCTATGTTTTTCCTTGCGGCTACAACGGTTGCATGGGGAGGATGGCAAGTTCAGATACAGAAAATTTTCCTCGCGCTGGCAGCACCAATCGTCATGTTCCTTGGGCTCTTGCTGGTGATGTTTATTTTCTTCCGTCATGATCTTTTTCTCTGGACGCATGACGAATTGTATAAAGCGGGAAGTGAAACGTATGATAAAGTATTAGTGATCAAACACGACTTTCTCAACATGCGCGTCTTCTGGACATTCTATGTGATCATTGCAGGAATTTGTGTAAGTCTTGTTGGATACTGGTGGAAAACTTTAAATGCAATCGATATCAATCCAACGCGTCAATTATTTTCAAAGACCCGCGTTATCGGTGCAATCACGATCGTTACCACGGCGTTTATCATTAATACATTTGCAACATGGTTGTGGTCGATGTCGATCCAGCCGCACTGGTACAGCACGATGTTCACATGGAATACGATGGCAGGAGCAGTGGAAGCAGTACTGTCCATCATTCTTCTCTTTATTTATTTCTTAAAACAAAAAGGATATTTGCCGGGTGTGAATGAGAACCACGAGCATGATGTTGCGAAACTTATGTTTGCGATCAGCATTTTCTGGACTTATACATGGTTCGCGCAATATATGCTGATCTGGTATGCGAACTTACCGGAAGAAACAGAATATTTCAGGTTGAGAAGAAATATGGATAACTACGGTTTCCTTTTCCATCTCGCATTTATCTGCAACTTCGTATTGCCGTTCCTGATCTTATTAACGCGCGGTGCTAAGAGAACAAAATGGATATCTCTGTTATCAGCATGGATCATCATCTTCGGACAGTCCGCATGGTTCTTCCTGATGAATTGTCCTGAGTTGCTGCCGAAAGGAGGATTTGGTTTGATCAGTATAGGATTGTTGTTTATAGTGGGAAGTATATTCATATTTGTAACGCTGAAGCTGCTCGAAAAAGTGAAAGACCTGGCATCGACCACGCACCCGTATGTAAAAGAAAGTTATCAATTTAAAATTTAAGCAGACATGTCAATTTTATTAGGGTTATTAACGTTAGTGTTGTTGTATATCGTAATTGTACAGATAAGCAAGGCGTCCGATTTAATTAAAACATTGCGCTCGGGCGATAAGCAGGAAGAATCATTTGGAAACAGTGCGGTGTTCTTATCCGTTATCGGGTTTGCAATTCTCGTGTATTCGATTGTTACCTGTTTTACTTACGCGCATACATTGCTTCCGCCATCGGCATCTGAACAAGGCGAGTGGATCCAATGGCTGATTGATATTACATTAGTACTCACAGCTATCGTTTTCGTAATTACACAGGCGTTATTATTCTGGTTCGTTTATAAATATCATTACAGGAAGGATAGAAAAGCATATTTCTTTGCAGACAATAATAAACTCGAAGCGGCATGGACAGTAGTTCCTGCAATTGTCTTAACATTTTTGATCGGCTTCGGTCTTCAAAAGTGGTTTAAAATTTATTCACCAACTCCGAAAGATGCAGTGTTGATTGAAGCAACAGGAAAACAATTTTTGTGGACGATCCGTTATGCAGGATTAGATCATGCACTGGGAAACAGGGATTTTACTTTAGTGAACGGAGATAACGAATTGGGTATAAACTGGAATGATCCTGCAAGCCGCGATGATTTTATGGCGGATGAAATTGTGCTGCCCGTAAATAAGCCGGTTTCAGTAAACATTGGCGCACTGGATGTGCTTCATGATTTTTATTTGCCGGAGTTCAGGTTGATGATGGATGCAGTTCCGGGAATACCGACACACATCTGGTTTCGTCCGATCATTACAACGGAACAGATGCGGAAGATCACAAAAAATCCCAAATTTGATTATGTTTTGGCGTGCAATAAATTATGCGGGTCAGGACATTACAACATGCAGAAGAAAGTGCGTATTGTAACTCAGGAGGAATTCAACACATGGGAAAAATCGCAGAAGTCCTATTATGAAACTGTGGTGAAACCCGCTATGGATAACGGCACTTACAAACAGGTTGAAGTTGCACCCTTACAAAGTACAACGGTAGCAGAAATGGCAAAAAAGAAATAATTTATAAAGTCCTAAATCGAAAATATGGAAACGACATCAGTTATTGACCCCATTGCACAGTCCGGACACGGCACTGAACATGCGGAACATCAGCATCATCATACGGAAACATTTATATCAAAATATATTTTCAGTCTTGATCACAAAACCATCGGTAAACAGTTTTTATTCCTTGGAATGTTTTGGGCGGTGATCGGCGGATTAATGTCTGTTATCTTCCGTATTCAATTAGGCTGGCCTGATGAAACTTTCCCATTCATGGAAAGATTATTCGCTGCCTGGTTTACAGATGGCAAATTAAATCCGGAAGCATATTATTCACTTGTAACCATGCATGGTACTATCATGGTATTCTTTGTATTGACAGCAAGCTTAAGCGGAACTTTTGCGAATGTATTAATTCCTTTGCAGATCGGTGCGCGTGATATGGCTTCTCCTTTAATGAATGCAATTTCCTTCTGGTTATTTTTTACCGCAGGTGTTGTGATGTTCTCTTCTATATTCTTACCAACAGGCGCTGCTTCAGCAGGGTGGACGATCTATCCGCCATTAAGTGCATTGCCGCAAACATCGCCGGGCTCAGGCACAGGGATGACGATGTGGTTAATAGCGATGGTGATATTTATTGGATCAACTTTAGTTGGTGGTTTGAATTATGTTTCTACCGTTTTAAATTTACGCACAAGAGGAATGACGATGTTCAGGTTGCCGTTAACGGTATGGGCATTATTCTTTACAGCGATCATCGGTATCTTATCATTCCCGGTGTTAGTTTCCTGTTGTGTATTATTATTGTTCGACAGAGGCTTAGGCACAAGCTTTTACTTATCAAATATCGTTATCGGCGGAAAGGCATTGCCATACGCAGGCGGTTCACCGATCTTATTCCAGCACTTATTCTGGTTCCTCGGTCACCCCGAAGTATATATCGTAATTCTTCCTGCTATGGGCATGGTTTCAGAAGTATTAGCAGTACAATCGCGCAAGCCGATCTTCGGTTATAAAGCGATGATCTTCTCTATACTTGGAATTACCATTTTAGGGTTTTTCGTTTGGGCGCATCACATGTATGTAACAGGAATGAATCCGTTCATCGGTTCGATATTCGTTTTATTTACATTATTGATCGCTGTTCCTTCCGCAGTAAAAGTATTTAACTGGATCACTACATTATGGCGTGGAAATATACGCGTCAATCCTCCGACTATGTTTGCGGTAGGATTTGTTTCTATGTTTATTTCCGGCGGCTTAACTGGAATATGGTTAGGAAATGCAACGATCGATATTCAATTGCATGATACATATTTCGTAGTGGCGCATTTCCATATTGTAATGGGTATTGCTGCATTCTTTGGTATGTACGCAGGTATCTATCATTGGTTCCCGCGCATGTTTGGACGAATGATGAATGATACGATGGGTTACATACATTTCGCAATTACATTTATCGGTGCGTATTTAATTTTCTGGCCCATGCACTTTTTAGGATTGGCAGGCGTACCGCGAAGATATTATACGTTCAACGAATTTGCAGCATTCTCGCAATATGCGAATTTGAATAAAGTAATTTCTATCACAGCGATCGTAGTTTTTCTTGGTCAAATATTATTCCTCATAAATTTTATCTGGAGTATTTTCAAGGGAAGAAAATCTCCTCAGAATCCATGGCAGGCAAATACTTTGGAATGGACTTCTCCTATAGAAGGAATTCATGGAAACTGGCACGGAGAAATTCCTGAAGTATATCGCTGGCCTTATGACTATAGCCGCGATCCGAACAGTGATGTGGATTTTATTCCGCAGAATGTTCCTTTGTCAGAAGCTGAAAAGAAAGATTACGTTCATCATTAATTTGTTTTATAAAAGTGAAGACAACCGCAATACAATTAGAGAAGCCATCATTCGGCAAACTGGTTTCGCTTAAAGTGAAAGACATCACAGAATTGACAAAATTTCGTTTGTCGTTTCTCGTAGTGTTTTCTGCTGTGATGGCTTACCTGCTTGCTTTACATGCAACTTCCGTCGATGCGTTGAAAATAATTTTTTTATCACTTGGAGGTTTTTTAGTGACAGCGTCTTCAAACACAATCAACCAGATCATAGAAAAAGATTCCGATAAACTGATGGACAGGACAAAGAATCGTCCGCTGCCTGCAGGAAGAATGAGATCTGTGGAAGCATACTTAATTGCAGGAATTACAGGCGTTGCCGGAATATTTATTTTAGGCGTGATGTTTAACCCGATCAGTGGTTTGTTAGGTGCACTGGCGTTAATTTCTTACGCATTCATTTATACACCGTTTAAAAAGATAAGTCCCGGTGCAGTATTCATCGGTGCAATACCGGGCTCCATCCCTTTATTAATTGGATGGACGGCAGCAACAGGAAGTATTGGAATCGGCGGTGTGGTTTTATTTGCAGTTCAGTTTTTCTGGCAGATCCCGCACTTCTGGTCTATAGCGTGGTTGTTAAACGATGATTATCTGAAAGGCGGTTATAAATTATTGCCGGGAGATGGAAAAACGAGGACCACCGCATTGCAAACGATTCCTTATTTATTATGCCTGATCGCAGTGAGTGTTCTTCCATATGCATTTGGAATGTGCGGAAAGATATCACTTGCAGTTTCATTAATTACAGGATTATTTTTCCTCATTAAAGGAATCCAATTGGCTACAGATCTTTCTGATAAAAGCGCAAGAAAAATGATGTTTGCATCGTTTATTTATATACCGGTGGTTTTTATTTCATTTGTGATAGATAAAATCTAAAGTGGCAACAACAGCAAAATATACAAACAACAACCAGGGAGCACAGCGCTTTACGATGTGGTTATTTCTCGTTACGATCTGCATGATATTTGCAGGTTTTACAAGCGCATTCTTAGTGCGAAAGGGAGCAGGCGGAGCATGGACGCATTTCGATATTCCCGGCATTTTTAAAGTGTCAACATTTTTGATCTTGTTGAGCAGTGTGTTTTTACAAGTGGCGCATGTCGCTAATAAAAAACAACACCGGGTAATGACATCCGTTGGATTATTTTTCACGTTCGCCCTCGGATTATTATTTTGCTATTTTCAATTCCAGGGATGGAAACAATTAACCGATATGGGTATTTACTTATCGTTTAATCCAAATCCTGCCGGACCATTTTTCTACGTGATCACATTTATTCATGCCTTGCATGTTGCGGGCGGAATTTTATTTTTATCGGTTGCATTTATTCATTCGTTGATATTATTGAGAAGACCTGTGAGTACGGAAATTTTGAATGAAATTGAAACCACCGGTAAAGGGATACTCAGGATCCGAACTGATCTGCTGATCTTGTTCTGGCATTTCATCGGCATTCTCTGGGTGTATTTATATTTCTTTTTATCTTACAATTTAAAATAAAACTATAAATGGCAGAAGTTTTAGAAATACAGGAAGAGCATCACATAGATCATTTACCGACGCCGAATAACGGGGAAGGTGGTGAAGATTCTCCCATGAAGATCAGTTATGGCAAAACCATGATGTGGTACTTTTTATTATCGGATGCATTTACATTTTCCGCATTCCTGATATCGTACGCAGCAATAAGGATCGCTCAGCCATGGTGGCCAAACCCTAATAAGGTATTTAATTCATTTCCGGGAATGGGACATGCAAATGTACCGCTTGGATTTGTGAGCGTAATGACATTCGTGCTGATCTTAAGTTCAGTTGCTGTTGTCCGTGCGGTACAGGAAGGTCATAGGATGAATCAGAAAGGAGTAATGTTCTGGATGGTGTTCGGAATTTTAGGAGGAGTTGCTTTCTTAAGTTGCCAGGCATGGGAATGGAATCACCTGATACATGAAGGACTGCGACCATTCTATAATCCATTCGGACCTGATGCAAACGGTATAACTCATATCGTAGAAGAGCACCAGCGATGGTCGCCCGGACCGATAGCATTTGGAGCTTTATTTTTTGGTATTACAGGCTTTCACGGTTTCCACGTTTTTACTGGAGTGCTATTAAATATCTGGGGCTTTACAGCAACTTCAATGGGCGTTTTCCATAGAAGAGGACATTATGAAATGATTGAAAAGCTGGGGTTATACTGGCACTTTGTGGATCTGGTTTGGGTATTCGTTTTCCTCGCATTTTATCTAATGTAATTATCAAATAAAAAAAATAATATGTCAGCAGGTCATTTATCAGAAGAAGATTATATATCAGCAAAAGCGGCGGTCTGGAGAGCTACTGCGATCTTAGGCGTAGTAACTGTAGTAGAAGTTGCAGCCGCGCTGATCTTAGGTCCGAAATTGCCTAAAATATTAATGAATTCATTCTATGCAATAGCAAGTTTGGCAAAAGCATTTTTTATTGTAGGAGAATTCATGCACTTGAAATATGAAAAACGTGCCTTCATGATATCGCTGGGCGTACCGTTGGTATTTTTGATTTGGGCGATCATTGCATTTGCATCAGAAGGACACAGCTGGTTCTTGATGAACCACCCGAAATAATTTTTCAATTTTCATTTAGTGGCTAACAGCAGAAGAACAGGTTTTTTTATCGCACTAACAGTCGTATTCATTTTTCCGCTTGTCTTTTTTATCTATTTTTATTACTTACACAATCACCGTCCCACTTTAGAAATTGATAAATGTTTGCCGATCTACGGACCTAAGGAACCGTATGAAAGCAAGGATGAAAAAGGCAAAACAAAAATTGATACCGCTTATTTTCATGTTCCTCCTTTTAAATTTTTAGATCAGAATGGCGATACCGTAACGGAATCTATCATGATCGGGAAAATTGTAGTGGTAGATTTCTTTTTCACAACCTGCAAAAGTATTTGTATTGATATGACGAGGAACATGAAAAGGGTTGAGGAAACATTTGCAAAGGAGGAGAGAAGGGATGTAATGATCTTTTCTCACACCGTAGATCCGGAAACCGATTCTGTCCCGCAACTGTTCAAATATTCTGTAGACCATGAGATCAACTCGAATATGTGGCGATTGCTGACCGGCGATAAAAAAGCAATTTACAACCAGGCGCGTTACGGATATTTTATTACGGCATTGCAGGGCGATGGCGGACCAAATGACTTTATTCATGATCAGAAATTTGTATTGATCGATAAAGAGGGCAGGATAAGAGGATATTATCAGGGTACGGATGATGCTGCTGTCGACAGGATGATAAAAGATATCCAGACCTTATTGGTCAGCTATCTTGTTCCGATGAAATCAAATACCCCGAGAGACGGCGATCTCTAACATCTTTATGCTTAAGAATACTTCAGAAAGATCAGTAAACATTGTTATCGCCGCAATTTCTATTATTGTACCAACGCTGGTCGTTGTGTTGCTAAAGATCACACCACCGGAAATAAAAATCGGTTTCAATTTAAATTTCTTTCCAAAATTTCATGCGATATTAAATTCACTAACCACGCTGGCATTGCTGGTTGGTTATTTCCATATTAAAAGAAGAAAAGACATTGTTAGACACCGTTATTCCATGTTCACTGCATTGATATTGTCTTCCATTTTTTTATTATCGTACGTTATCTATCACACTTTGAAAGCAGAAGATACGCGTTTCGGCGGCGTGGGTTTTATTCGCTATTTGTATTTCTTTGTATTGATCTCCCACATATTTCTGGCGACGATCATTTTGCCGCTGGTTTTGAAAACATTTTCGAAAGCCTTAATGGGCAAGATCGAACAGCATAAAAAATGGGCGAAGTGGACTTATCCATTGTGGCTGTATGTTGCTGTAACCGGCGTGCTGGTCTATGTTTTCTTAGCGCCTTATTATTGAATAATTAACCTCTCTTATCAGGCATTTTTGCAAGCGAATGCGTAATTTTAACGCATGAATATCCGCAGATATATTCCGTTCGTCCTGACACTTGTATTAGTGTGCTTTGTATTTTTTACGTGCGATGCGCAATGTGCGATGTGTAAAGCCACTGCAGCAAAATCAGATTATGCAAAAAGCCTGAATACCGGGATTATGTATTTACTGCTGGCGCCTATAGTTGTTTTAGGAAGCGTGCTGCTGATCTGGTACAGGAACAAGGACAAATTCGCCAGCAAGCAATGATCATTGTTGCGTGATAGTTTCCATCTCTTTTTATTTTTCCGTAGTATTGCAGTATGTCGTCCCTGTGCAGCATTCAAAAGCCTCTTCATTCATTTATCAAAGGTTCTGTTCAATTAAACGGTTCGAAAAGTATCAGCAACCGCGTGCTGATCATTGACGCTTTATGTGGTCACCGCATCACGATGGAAAATCTTTCCAATGCTGATGATACCATTGCGTTACAAAAAATATTAAGTAGTGACGAAAAAGTTTTAGATGCGGGCGCAGGCGGAACTACATTTAGGTTTCTTACAGCTTATTTATCAACTCAGGAAGGACGGGAAGTAATATTGACCGGAAGCGAACGGATGCAACAGCGACCTATAAAAATTTTAGTAGATGCCTTGCGAGCTTTAGGAGCGGATATTCAATATCAGGATAATGAAAACTTTCCGCCGTTAAAGATTATGGGAAAAAAATTAAAAGGAGGGAAAATTTCGTTGCCTGCAGATACATCATCCCAGTTTATTACCGCTTTATTGTTGATCGCTCCAACATTAGAGCAGGGTTTGGAATTGGAATTAAAAGGTACCATTGTTTCATTGCCATATATAAAAATGACTTTGAGGATGATGGAATATTTTGGAATTCAAACTTCATTTGAAAAAAATGCAATTGTTATTCATTCCGGAGATTATCAACCACTGCCTTTTTTTATTGAAGGAGATTGGAGCGCAGCGTCATATTTTTATTCCCTTGCGGTTTTATCAGAAAATGCAGAAATAGAATTAAAGGGCTTAACAGACCAGCAAATACAGGGAGATTCAGTGATCCATAAAGTTGCAAACGACTTTGGCGTCGAAACAATATGGAAAGAAAATGCAGTCACGATAAAAAAAATAGTAAATCCAAATATTACATCTTACGATTTTGATTTTCTCGAATGTCCTGATCTTGCGCAAACCGTAGTTGCTTTTTGTGCAGGTACAGGGATCGAATTGAGTTGCCATGGTCTGCAAACATTAAGGATCAAAGAAACGGATAGAATTGCTGCATTAAATACGGAATTGGAAAAACTCGGTCTGGCTTCACTGATAGAAATAGATAAAAATAACTGGCAGTTAAATATTAATCGAAATAAACCGGTCAACCCGGTTATTGCCGTAAGGACATATGAAGATCACCGGATGGCAATGGCGTTTGCACCGTTAGCTTTAAAATTAAATACGTTGAAGATTGAAGAACCAAATGTAGTGAGTAAATCCTATCCTCTATTCTGGGAAGATCTTAAAAAATTGGGCTTTCAAATAAATTTTGACTAACTATTTTATGAGTTCTTTCAGTTTTTCCAGCATAGAATAAGGCGCATCCACAATTCCTAAATTTGCAATAGCTTCCGGCAACGAGCCTCCTGTAGAACTTAATGCCTGGTGTGTAACTTCTACCTTTCCATTTGGCAGCGGTACAAATTTCCAGTACGCTTTCATTCTGGGAATGCGTATATATTTGTCGTTTAGCGGAAGAAGATCGGGAGCTGCATCAAGATTTACAACAATGATACCTTTTGGATCTGGTTTATTAAATACAAAATGTGTGATAGATTCCCTGCTCTTAATAAATGGAGCGCTCATAGTCATTAAAATGTAATAGTCATTATCGTCATTTTTCTTAACGAGTTTTACACTTCCTTCATCCACCTTGTACATCCATTTATCAAATAAGGTATAGTTTTTAAAAAACGAAATTAATTTAGAAGTAGTGGTTTCTATAATTGTGGTCGCTTTGTATTCCTTTAAAGTAGCATTTGCCGGCTTACGGGTCCATACTTTAATTCCGTCCTTATCTTTTTCGAGTTTCCAGTTGCTTTCGGCAGCAGCTTGTATATAGAACACACAAACAATACAGAGAGCAGCTAAAATTATCTTTTTCATTAATGGTGCAATTTTTTTCAAAAACAAACATCTTTTAGGAATGTTTGTGCGAAATGTAGCCGTTCCGCAATATGAAATTATAAAAGTTTTATGCGAAATAATATTAATATCAAATTAAATTTCCGCCGTTAACAAAATTTAAAGAATTACAGTGAAGTTGTGTCCTCCCACAATTCAATCAGGTTGTTTTCGATGTCTATAATGTGTGTGAATTTTCCTTCAGAATATTCCTCGATGTCTTTAACAGTAACGTCTTTTAATCTCAGGTGCTGCACCAGCTCTTCAATATTATTTACGCGAAGATTAAGACAGAAGGCATTAAAATCAAGTTTGGGTCTGCGATTACTTTGGAGGATGGAAAATGCCGTATAAAATTTCTTTTTGTCGTTTGTATCGGGATAAGGATAAGAGGCAAAATACGCTTGATAGTCTTCAGTATATTCAAAAGCTATCCCGAAACAATTGGTATACCATTCCGCTAACGTCTTTGCATTTTCAGAGTAAATAAAAACACCGCCGATATGCGCAATAAAATCTTTCATCTGATTTTACTTATTACTTATACCTTACTATACCTTTTTACATTCTCAGATCTTCAACATGCACTCCCGGATGGCTCGCTGCATCAAATTTAAAAAAGTTATCATCTAAATTTGCCTTCGTTTTAAATGAGGTCACATTGTACACATACAAGTTGCCATTCTTGTCGAATACTTTCATACGCTTAATGTATTTCGCATTTTTATCGATCCAGATACGGACTTTAAAAAAAGGTTTTCCTTTATCCTTCGGCATGAGATCCACCATGTAGCAATTTGTTTTTTCCACCATTTCTTCACCGCTCATCACATAATTAAAATCATTCTGGTAAATGGTAAAAATATTGGAAGGCGTGATCTCGTCCTTGTTGGCTTCATAATCATTTATCTGAACTTCGTTGATGTCTTTCAGGTAAGTCCAAACACTTTGTTTATCACAAAAGATCTCCTGCTTTCCCATCACAATTTTATATTTCTCTCCCTTAATAAAAACATTACCGGTTTGTGTAGTGGTTTTATTTTGAGATGGATTAATAATATTTAAAGTGATGTCTGCCTGGATGGAAGAAAAGCCTTTATAAGTTTTGCTGACAGCATCCAGCAGCGTTTTTGCCTTAGGGTCATTGAGTTGCTTGTCAGCCTGATAACTAAAAAGGGATAGAAGCAAATTAAAGATGGAAAAAAGCTGGATCATCGTTGCTGTTTGGGTAATAGTTGGTGTAAAACAAGGGAAAAAATCACATTTAACCTATTACGGATAACTATTTGGTTAATCTTCGCCTATTTCCTGCAAAATTCGTTCCAATTCGTCATCGGTTTTAATGTATACTTCGCGGGCTTTGCTTCCGAGATTTGGACCAACAATTCCTGTAGCTTCGAGCTGATCCATTAAGCGACCGGAACGCGCATATCCTAAAGCTAATTTTCGCTGTATTAGAGAAGTTGAACCTATTTGATTCCTGACGATCAGCCGCGCTGCATCTTCGAATAATTCATCGCGGTCACCCGTGTCCATCTGCCTGTCGTTATTTGCTTCCTTCGGATCAATATATTCCGGTAATTCATAAGGTGTCAATCCTTTTTGATCGCCGATAAATTTCGCGATGTGTTCCACTTCCGGCGTATCTACGAACGGGCATTGCAAGCGCGTAATTTCCCCGCTTTGCGATAGCAGCATATCACCTCTGCCTATCAATTGATCTGCACCGCCTGCATCGAGGATCGTTCTCGAATCCACTTTCGCCGTGACTTTAAATGCAATACGTCCCGGGAAATTCGCCTTGATCGTACCTGTAATAATATTTACGGAAGGTCGCTGTGTCGCGATCACTAAATGTATGCCGATCGCGCGCGCAAGTTGTGCAAGCCTTGCAATCGGACCTTCAACTTCTTTTCCTGCAGTCATCATCAGGTCTGCAAATTCATCCACGATCAAAACTATATATGGTAAAAAGCGATGACCATTGTTTGGGTTTAATTGTCGGTTTAAAAATTTCTGGTTGTACTCCTTGATATGGCGAACATGTGCAGTCTTTAGTAATTCGTAACGCTGATCCATTTCTATGCATAATGCATTTAAAGTATAGATCACTTTTTTATTATCCGTGATGATCGCATCTTCCTCATTCGGCAATTTCGCGAGATAATGATTCTCAATTAATTTATATAAAGTGAGTTCCACTTTCTTCGGATCCACTAAAACAAATTTTAATTCTGCAGGATGTTTTTTATATAAAAGTGAAACTAAGATCGCGTTCAATCCCACTGATTTTCCTTGCCCTGTTGCTCCTGCCATAAGTAAGTGCGGCATCTTTGCGAGATCGATTACGAAGTCTTCGTTTGAAATTGTTTTTCCTAAAGCGATCGGTAATTCCGCATCTGATTTTTGGAATTTATCACCGGCGATGAGTGACTTCATTGATACAATACTTTTTTTCACGTTCGGCACTTCTATACCAATTGTTCCTCTGCCAGGGATTGGTGCAATAATACGGATGCCCAATGCTGCAAGGCTTAGCGCGATATCATCTTCCAGGTTTTTTATTTTTGAGATACGCACACCTTTCTCCGGAACGATCTCATATAACGTTACCGTTGGTCCAACAGTGGCTTTAATTTTTTCGATGCCGATATTGTAATTCAATAATGTTTGTACGATCTGGTTTTTATTTTGTTCGAGCTCTTCTTTATTTATTTCGATCTGTCCGCTGCCATGTTCTTCCAATAGATCAATCGGTGGGAATTTATATTTCGATAATTCCAGCCTCGGATCAAAATTTGTACCGATTCCGAAATGTTCAGGTTCAGTTTTAACAACGGGCTTTTGCGTTTCATCAACTGTTCCGAACGCCTGTATCTCTTCTATTTCAAAATCAGGTTCCAATTTGAATTTTTCTTTTTTAACGGGAGTTTCTTTCGGTTTCTCTAGTTCAATTTCAGCAACAGGCGTGTCGATCAATTCCATTACAGGTTCTACCTGCTCATTTAATACTTCAAAGGTTTCATCCTCGAAATGCGGCGTAGGAATTTCTACTTCTTCCGGTAAAATACTTTCCATATCATATCCATCTTCTTCCTTCAATACTTCCTCTTTGAAGAATTCGTCCACCGGCGTTATGATATGTTCTTCCTCCTCGATCGCGAGTTCTTTTCTTCTTTCATCCCATTGCTGTTTCCACTGTACCAATTTTAAATAAGTGTCCTTGATATTGAAACCTAAAAAAGTAAATGCAATCAAGCCGAGTAAAATTCCGAGACCTAATCTTCCCATTAAAGAAGAGAGCCATTCATAATTGTTTCTTCCCAAACCACCACCAAATGGAAATGAAGCATCCGAAAATATAAATGCCCCTAATGTTGAAATAAAAACGATCCAGAAAATAGAGGTGAATAATATTTTCGTTACACGAAATATTTTTTCCTTAAAAGCAAGGTTGATGCCGATCGTGAAAAAAATATAAGGCACAATAAATGCTGCAATGCCAAAAAAATCAAAAAAGAAAAGGTGGGATAAATATGCACCGATCCTTCCCATTTTATTTTCAACAAGTGCTTCCTTACTGAAAATAATTTTCCACGAGAAATTCAAGATTTTATCCTGGTCGTCTTTCCAGGTAAATAAATAAGAACAGAACGCGATAAACAAGACCACGGCAACAAAAAGGAAAAACAATCCGCCGGCAGTTTTTACGGTTTCCGTATCGATAAACGGTGCCGGTGTGCCTTCCTCAATATTTTCCGGTTCGATTGCTTTCTTTGTGCGTTTTACCTTTTCTTTTACAACTTCATTTGCCATGAAACAAAGATAATCGGATGTGTGAAATTCGGGTCACTGGATAATGCACAAATATTGATAACTTATCCGCAGAGAATTAATTGGGAATTACAATAATTTCAATGAATTAACGTATCCGGTCCTTTACGGGAATTACAAGTTTCAAGCCCGACCAGGTTTCGTCAACGGCGCAAACCTTGATATCCACCAGTCCATTTTCTAAAACTATTTTCCTGATCATATCTTCGGTGATATCTGTAGGTACTTTGGATGCTTTTTTTGGCCACGAGATCCAAATAATTCCGTTCGATTCTATTTCATTTTTTAATAAAGGGATTTGTTTTTCGACTTCTTTTAATTCTTTAGTAAAAAGATGAATGAAGTCAGCTTTGTTTTTGTTGTTGCGGGCAATCGTAAGTTTTCCGGGCAGATCAGCAAATAAATTAAAATAATTTGAAGGCTCATTAATTAAGCGGATCCGAAATCCATCCTTTATGCCTAATTTTTTCGCGAGAGGCGTTTCCGAGTAATCTGCTGTCATAGGTATTATTTGAAATAGAAATGTACAAAAAAAGCAGACTATCTTCCCCTTATCAAGGGGGATTAAGGGGGATGAGACCATTAATTTTTTCAATATCATATGTAATCTTTATTTCATCTTCGTTTATAAAAGTTCCTGTTGATTTTTTCTAATTTTGGGCGAAGAAGTTAATCCAGATCAAATACTTTTTCAGGAGCAACTTTTTGTAAATAATTCATGTTCTTAAATTATCGCCTTCACAGGCAAATCACTAAAATAAAACCAGTTATAAAATGCAAGAAGTATTTATTGTATCCATGGCAAGAACGCCGATCGGAAGTTTGAGCGGAGTATTATCCGGAGTTACCGCAGTAGAATTAGGACGAACCGCAGTTAAAGCCGCTATGGATCGTGCCGGTATCAACGGCGACCAGGTAGATGAAGTATATCTCGGAAATGTACTGCAGGCAAATGTGGGTCAGGCTCCCGCGCAGCAAGTGTCAATAGCTGCAGGCATTAACACGAACACACCTTGTACCACGATCAACAAAGTATGCGCATCCGGAATGAAATCTATTATGCTCGGCGCCCAATCGATAATGCAGGGCGATAACAATGTGGTTGTTGTCGGCGGTATGGAAAGCATGAGCAATGCACCGCATTATATTCCAACCGGAAGAACAGGTATCCGCTACGGCAACGGGGAAATTATTGATGCGATCGTGCGCGACGGTTTGCAGGATCCTTACAAAAAATATATGATGGGAAATGCCGGGGAAGTTTGTGCAAAGCATTATAATTTCAGCAGGGAAGAACAGGATAAATATGCTATCGCATCTTATAAAAGAGCACAGGAAGCTTATGCAAATGGTTATTTCAAAGATGAATTGGTTCCGGTGGTGATTGCATCAAAAAAAGGCGATATCTCCATTACGGAAGATGAAGAATACAAAAAATTTGATGAATCAAAAGTAGCAGCATTAAAACCTGCATTTGAAAAAGAAGGAACGATCACTGCGATCAATGCATCTAAAATAAATGACGGCGCGAGTGCGATGGTGTTAATGAGCGGTGAAAAAGTAAAAGAATTAGGCGTGAAACCATTGGCAAAAATTTTAGGTTTTGCGGATGCTTCACAAGACCCGGAATGGTTTACAACAACGCCTTCAAAAGCAATTCCAAAAGCATTACAAAGAGCAAATATAAAAATGGAAGATGTCGATTTCTTTGAGATCAACGAAGCTTTCGCAGTTGTTGCATTGGCGAATATGAAAGAGATGAATATTTCCCACGAAAAAATAAATGTATTTGGTGGTGCAGTTGCGCTCGGTCACCCGATCGGAAGTTCAGGCTGCAGGATCGTTGCTACACTTATATCTGCCCTTAACCATAAAGGTGGTAAAATTGGTGCAGCAGGCATTTGTAATGGCGGCGGCGGCGCAAGCGCAATGGTTGTGGAAAAAGTGTGAATAAGATAAACAATGGGATGGTTTACTTGTTAATCGGTATATATTCAGTAATTTTTAAATCATACATTTGCTGAAATAAAATAAACCATTATGAAAAAACTAAGTAAACTTTTAATCGTATTAGGGTTGATCGTAACGACTAATACATATGCAGAAGAGTTAGGATTAAAATTGTCCAACTTAAATTTAGGTCCCGCAGCTAAAGGTAAAGACAAAGGTGGCAGTGGTGACGGAATACATAAAGGACTTATACAATTTGATGCAAGTTTTACTCTTGGCGGACATGGAGCAGTAGCACCTGCAACATCAACGGGTTTTGGAGTTGCACCCGGTGCTATGTTTAATGTAGACGTTGCAGTACATCCTTATGCAAGTGTAGGTGGGTATTTTGGTATATTCGGAGAGATAGGTGGTGGACGTGGACTAGGAGTTACTGTTAATACTGGAGGAGTTGGTATAGGTGTTGGTGCTCGAGGAGTATTTCATATCTACCAGTTAATTGCTGATAAAACAAACACTAAAGTAGATGCCAGTAAACTGGATTTTTATTTTCCTCTTCACATGGGTGTATTAATAGGAACCGCCGGTGGTACAAGAGCGGGCTTTGCAATAGGGGCGGGTTTAGGTGTACGTTATTATTTCACAGACATGATCGGTATAATGTCAGAAGTGGGTTGGTTGGAAACAAGTGTGTTTAAAGTAGGCTTAGCAATGAAATTCAAATAATCAAAACCATAATTTTATTTATAAAAGAAATAGTCCCGTTTTGTCGGGACTATTTTATTTTAAAAAAGAATAACAACAAAATACTCTAACAATAATGTTTAATTTTGGCATTGAATTTTTACTATGCAAAAAATATCCATCACAATAATAATTCTTCTTTTTCTTGCTGCAGAAACATTTGCTTCTGACTTCGGAATAAAAAATTATTTTAATTCATTTTCAAAAGATAGCAGCAAGCATCATAAAACATCAATGGCTTTAGGACAAGGTGCGTCTGCAAAAGGAAGACTGGTTATTCAGCCTGCATTAAACTTTGGACATCACTTAGGTTTTGGAAAATTAAATTATGGTGGAAATAATTATGGCAGCGGATTGATACCGGGAGTTACGCTGAATATTGATTATAATGTTCACGATTACGTAAGTGTAGGTGTGTTTTATTCTGCCGCATTCAGGAATTATAAAACGGCGGATGTTTTTTACCTGGGAAATGCATTCGGCGCGAGGGTTGCATTTCATTGGTGGCAATTACTGGACGATAAACTCGACGCAGATCTTTTCTCATCAAAAGTAGATTTCGATGTGCATGCACATTTCGGCGCTTATCTTGTGTCCTATAAGGATAAGATCGCAAATACAAAAACTAAAGCAAAAGGTTTTAATGCCGGTGGAGGAATTGCTATCCGGTATTATTTCGTAGATCACTTTGGTGTAGCCATAGAATTTGGCTACGAAGAAACCTCCTGGGCAAAGCTTGGCTTTGCAATAAAGATCTGATCCACACAACGTGCATCTCATTTGTAATTTGCAACGTGTGAATCTTATAAAGTATACATATAGTTGTGTAAGCCTCCTCCTATGATTCAGGTATAGTTTTGTGATGACATAATTATGTTTAACTTAAATTAATACACATGAAAACTATCATTCAGATATTCACAGTATTCAGCTTCTTATTTTTTACAAAAGCGATGGAAGCCGAAGAATTAGGACT
>JAQBNI010000108.1 GCA_028288625.1 Bacteroidota bacterium
AATACGTGATTTATTAAAAAAACAGGTGAGATGATAGTTAAAATTTGTGAACATTTCCAATAATAAAAAAGCCTCCCTGAAATCAGGAAGGCTGTGTTTCAATTACTGCAGAAAATTATTTCTTAGCAGTAGTGTCTACTTTAGCTGTTGAGTCAACCGCTACAACCGGAGTTACAGCAGAAGAATCTTCAGTAACTACTTCAGTAGCTTCTTCATTTGTTGTTTCTTCTTTTTGTTTGCAAGCCTGAACACCTACTAAAAGTGTTACTGTTGCGAATAATAAAAATAATTTTTTCATTTGATTTGGTTTAATTAGCGACAAATATACAAAGGTATTTTTAAAAAGCATTAGAAACACTTTCCACAAATCCACACTTAACTTTATAATTACATATCTCCGTCTTCCCAGTCTTTAGTCCTTTCGACAGCTTTTTTCCATCCTTTTAATAATTTATCTCTCTTTTCCGATTTCATTTTTGATTCAAAACATGCATTTATTGACGCATTTTGGGATAATAGTTCCTTCTTATATAGCCCTATACCAATACCTGCCAAATATGCTGCTCCCAACGCTGTGGTTTCTATAACTTTAGGACGTTCTACTTTCACATTTAATATATCAGCCTGGAATTGCATCAATAAATTGTTTGCACAGGCGCCACCGTCTACTCTCAGTGTTTTTAAACGTATGCCTGAATCTTTTTCCATCACCTCCAACAAGTCAAATGTCTGAAATGCCAGTGATTCCAAAGTAGCCCTGATCAGGTGTTCCTTTTTCGTACCCCTGGTCAATCCGAAAATTCCCCCGCGGGCATACATATCCCAGTATGGAGCACCTAAGCCTGCAAATGCCGGTACTACAAACACGCCCCCTGTGTCTTCCACTTTCATCGCAAAGAATTCCGAATCCGGTGCTGAATCAATTAATTTTAATCCATCGCGCAGCCATTGGATCGCGGCACCAGCTATAAACACACTGCCTTCCAATGCATATTCTACCTTTCCATCAACACCCCATGCAATTGTCGTAAGCAATCCATTCTTTGAATTCACTCTTTCTGTTCCTGTATTCATCAACATAAAACATCCTGTTCCGTAAGTATTTTTAGCCATCCCCGGTTCAAAGCACGCCTGCCCGAACAGTGCGCTTTGCTGATCGCCCGCCACACCGGTAATCGGGATCTGCAGATCAAAAAATACGTCCTCATGTGTAACGCCGAACATACCCGATGAGGGCAATACCACAGGTAAGATGGAAGATGGAATATCAAATTCATGTAATAATTTCTTATCCCACTCCAAAGTATTAATGTTATAGATCAGTGTCCTCGACGCATTGCTGTAATCTGTGGCATGAATTTTTCCGCCGGTTAAATTCCAGATCAGCCAGCTGTCTACCGTACCGAAACACAATTTGCCTTCATGCGCTTTTTTACGTGCACCCTCTACATTATTTAGGATCCAGTTGATCTTTGTTCCCGAAAAATATGCATCGATGACCAAGCCGGTTTGATCATGAATATATTCAGATAATCCTCTTGATTTTAATTCATCGCAATATCCTGCCGTTCTTCTGTCCTGCCAGACGATCGCATTATAAATAGGCTTTCCGGTTTCTTTATCCCATATAATGGCAGTTTCTCTTTGATTTGTAATTCCAATCGCAGCGATTTGCGACGGTTGTATGTTTGCTTTTGCAACAGCTTCACGGGCTACTTCGATCTGGCTCGTCCATATCTCTTCCGGATTGTGTTCTACCCAACCAGGCTTTGGAAATATCTGCGTAAATTCTTTTTGAGCGACCGAAATGATATTGGCATCTTTATCAAATAAAATAGCCCTGGAACTGGTCGTGCCCTGGTCGAATGCTAAAATGTATTTCTTCTGCATGTGGAGTAATATTGAACTCATAAATGTAAAAAAAGAATATCTCAATACCGATTAAAATTTGAATATGCGAGAACAGAAAGTGCGATGTGTTTGTTATGTTACCAGTGATGGAATGATCATCATAAAATTTAAATTATGGCAACCTTTTCAGAAATCATAAATTCAGACAAACCCGTGCTTGTAGACTTTTTCGCCGAGTGGTGCGGTCCGTGTAAAATGATGAAACCTATCCTCGAAGAATTAAAAAAAGATATTGGCGATACAGGAACTATACTTAAAATTGATATCGATAAAAATCCTTCAGTTGCGGCAAACTATCAAATACAAAGTGTACCGACGCTGGTTCTTTTTAAAAAGGGACAGATCAAATGGCGGCAATCCGGTGTTTTACCTGCAAAGCAACTCGCACAAATAATTAATAACTATAAATAATAGCGTTCAACATTTATAGTCTTATCAATTTATATCTTTATAAAAATTGAAAGAAGGAATTCTCATTTTAAAATTATAATTGGTGAAATACATTACACGAACGGTCTGGGTTTTATCCTTTATTAGTTTATTTACGGATATCGCCAGTGAAATGCTTTACCCGGTGATGCCAATTTATCTGAAGTCCATTGGCTTTTCAATTGTTCTGATCGGAATACTCGAAGGTGTTGCAGAAGCTATTGCAGGTTTAAGCAAGGGATACTTTGGAAAGCTTTCGGATAATTCAGGAAAGCGAGTGCCTTACATTCGACTTGGCTACGGATTAAGTGCGCTCTCCAAACCGATGATGGCTGTATTTGTTTTTCCAATATGGATATTTATTGCAAGAACCATTGACCGGTTTGGAAAAGGTATACGCACGGGGGCGAGAGACGCATTGCTTTCGGATGAAGCCACCACGGAAACAAAGGGAAAGGTTTTTGGCTTTCACCGCGGCATGGATACCCTGGGTGCAGTAATTGGTCCTGTTTCAGCACTTATATACCTGCAGTTTTATCCTCACGATTACAGGAATTTATTCCTTCTCGCTTTTATCCCGGGTTTATTTTCGATAATGATCTCGTTCCTGATCAAAGAAAAAAATAAGCAACGTTCTTCATTCGCCGGAAGTGTTCCTACTCCCGTGTTTTCTTTTCTTGGCTATTGGAAAACAAGCCCTCTTCTTTATAAAAAAATAGTTGTTGGACTGTTGCTGTTTACGTTGTTCAACAGTTCAGACGTATTTCTTTTGCTTAGGATCAAACAATCAGGAGCAAGTGATACTATGGTGATCGGCGTTTATATTTTCTACAATATTGTATATGCGTTATTTTCATTCCCGTTGGGTGCACTGGCTGATAAAATAGGGTTAAAAAAAATATTTACATCAGGCTTGATCATATTTGCACTTGTATATGCGGGAATGTCAGTAAACAATAATCTTTTTATCTATTTTTCTTTATTCTTTTTATATGGAATGTATGCCGCTGCAACAGAAGGAATTTCAAAGGCATGGATCAGCAACATCACGAATAAAAAAGATACGGCAACAGCAATCGGATTTTTTACAGGATTTCAAAGTATCTGTACAATGCTGGCGAGTTCTATTGCAGGACTTATATGGTACCGGTTCGGCGCAGGTGCAACTTTTATGACCACCACCATTGCTACGATCCTCGTTGCAGTCTATTTTATTTTTTACACTACGCTGCGGGAGAAAAATCCAAATGAGATAAAATAAAATTGTGCAATTTTATACCGGTAAAATATCACAACGCAGAATTTTAATTCCCGGAAATGAAAGCAAAAAAATTCTTTAACAAAAGACTGGTGCAAATTGAGCAGCTCCTGTTGCTTTTTTGTAAAGAAAATAAGCCCGAGACGCTGCATAAATTTCGTGTAGAAATAAAAAAAATAAAAGCATTCTTTCTGTTACTGGAACATTGCTATGATCAGTTTAAGAAGGATGAAAAACTAAAGGCACATCTTAAGATGTTCCGTCGATCAAGCCGGATAAGGGATTTTGATGTAATGCACGATCTGCTCAAAGAAAATAAAATAAACTTTGTCGCACCATCTACCCTATCAGACACAAATAAGCAACGGAAGTACATAAAAGATTTCTGTGATCATATTTCATCTTACCGGAAATCACTTTTGAAAGAAAAGAAAGATCTGAAACCATTTCTTAAATCTATCCCTAAAAAGAAATATCAAAAATATCTCTTAAAGGAAAAAGAAAAAGCGATGGAACAACTAAACAGTAATTCTATTGAAAAAAAATTGCATAGGGCGAGAAAGCATATGAAACAAATCCTTTACCTGTCTAAACTCGATAAGAGATTTCCTCTTGAAGCGTATTTGTATTTTGATAAATTGCAAAAAGCAGTCGGCGCATGGCATGACAAAGACATGCTGATCAAATCACTACATAATGCAGGCATTAGAAACAATAAAATACTTGTAAAGCTCAGGAAAGAAAAAGCTTCCGATCTTCAAAAAATTGAACAGCTTAAAAAAAGCCCCTTGTAAATAGATCGCTCATTCATGAATAAAAAAAAAGTCCTTCGATTAAGAAGGACTTTTTATAATAATTTTCCGAAGCTTATTCACCACTCAGGTAGATGTCTACCCTGCGGTTCTTAGCTCTGTCATCTTCTTTAGCTTGTTTGTCAGTTACCGGAGCATTCTCACCATAAGGCAATAACAGCACGCGTTGTGCAATTCCGATACCTTCAATGTATTGCTTAACAGCATTACAACGCTTAGTAGATAATGACTGGTTATAACTTGCGCTACCTTCTACAGATGCACTACCTGCTAGGTATATAAAGTAATTGCCTTTCATTTCGCCTAACTTAGCTTTAAATGCATCGATACTCGCCTTAGCCTCATCCGTTAATTCGGATTTATCTACTTCAAAATATACAGATCCGAATTTCTTATAAACGATATTATCCAAACGTGAAGCAACTTTTTCTATGTCAGTTGTATTTTTGTCTGAAGATGATTTTATATCGCTGATATTCTTTCCTAAGCTATCAATACGCGGACCAAGTTTGTCAACTACATTTCCTAATGAATCAACCTTAGTGTTTGCATCATCCGCTTTTTTAACTGCATCATCTGCTTTTGCATTTACCTTAGCAATATCATCATCCGTTCTCTTCTTGTTTTTCTCAAATTCAGACTGATCTGTTTTGCGTTTCAAACGGAAGCTTAATAATACTTCGTGTGTAAATCCAAGATTACCCGGAACTAAATTTCCTTTCTTACCTACAGTTGTTTTGAAGGTATAGTTGATGTCCACTAACTCTTTAATACTAACCCCTGCTGTAGCATGAATACCTGCCGCGTTCGGCATGAAAAAACCTTTTGTGTCACCGTTTGGTTTCAATCCACCTCCATTATCATATCCAAATGCCAACCATGCAAGGTGTTTATACGCCGCCATCAAGGTGATGTCAAGATAAACAGGCAGTGACTTCTTAATGAAGTTAACCATTACAAACGGTGTCAACGACCAATCTTTCTTCTTGCCTAATTTAGCCTCGTAACTTACGATCGCAATATACTGGCGCGCTACATTCACACTATTTGCAAAGGAGGGATCCACTTGTTTGAACTTAACCTTATTACCCAACACTTGCGGAACTGAAAAACCTACGTTCAACCCTTTAAAGTGGTAGTTAATTCCCACAGACAAGTCGAAGTTTACATTACGTCCGTTAGTAATAGCCGGGTCATTCGGATCATT
>JAQBNI010000122.1 GCA_028288625.1 Bacteroidota bacterium
GTGTAAGCACGGGCGCAGTGGAAATGGGTCAAGGCGTGAACACCAAAATATTGCAGGTCGCCGCGCATGTTTTTTCTATTTACGGTGATAAAATAAAGATCAATTCTACAAATACATTCCGCATTGCGAATACTTCTCCTTCTGCCGCCAGCGCTACTGCCGACCTTAACGGTAAGGCGACGCTCATGGCGTGCGAAGCGCTTTTACAAAGATTGAAGCTGGTTGCTGCAGAGGAATTGAAAGCGGATGTTTTATCGATTGAAATAAAAAACGAAAAAGTATTTGTTGATCATAACGATTCCGGAATGACATGGGAACAACTGGTTTGGTTTGCATTTTTGAAACGCGTGAGTCTTTCCGAGCATGCACATTATGCAACACCCGAAATTAATTTTGATCCTTTAAAAGAAAAAGGGCATCCTTTTGCATACCATGTTTACGGCACTTCCATATTTTCTGTTACGGTAGATTGCCTGCGCGGAATTTATACGATCGATGCTGTGAAAGCCGTGCACGATGTTGGTAAGAGCATGAATTTTTATGTGGATCGCGGACAATGCGAAGGCGGCATTGTGCAGGGCATCGGCTGGATGACAATGGAAGAAATTGTTTTTGATAAAGATGGCAAGCTGCGCTCAAATGCATTATCAACTTATAAAGTCCCGGATATTTATTCCGTACCGAAAGAACTGGAAATACAATTTCATGAATCTTCTGTGAAGAATTTAGCGGTGCTGAATTCGAAGGCGGTGGGCGAACCTCCGCTGATGTATGGCATCGGCTCTTATTTCGCACTGCGCAATGCAGTGAAGGCTTTCAATCCAAATGCAAATATTCCTTTTGATGCACCAATGACGCCCGAGAAAGTTTTAATGGCTTTGTATTCAAAAGATACTGTTCAAGACTCAGAAAAAAAATCATATCAGATTGTTACTACTATTCCAGTTGCTGACAAATGATTTTTAATCACTGTTGTTCCAAAGTGATAACTTAAGTCACTTTTTGATGCCAAAAAGAAATACGAAGTATTCACGAACACAATTAAAAAATTAAAATATTTGAGTACACCAAAAAGTATTTATGATGTTCTAAGGTGATTTGCTTTCTCATTTCAATCGAAGGCAACCGAAGATAAAAACCACGCAAATGCTAAAGCCGCGCTTCGTAGTTTTTACTTCTATCACTGGGAACATCATAAACCTAATTCTTCTGCGGGCGAAAGCTCTCATCACGGAAGTAAGGATTTAAATCAAACCTGCATTTTCAGAAAACCGAAAAATGAGAGCCGTCATTGTGAGGAGCGATTTCCCGATTTATCGGGAAGCGACGTAACAATCCCGAACAGTAATGCACTTGCAAAATTTTTGAATAGTTTATAATAAAGTCCAGACGAGCGAAGCGAACTGGTGAAGCAAACAAGTTCTCCGAAAGAGTCTTTCGAAAGGGGGGGCGGGTAATTAACTGAAGCATATTTTCTTAATCGGTACCCATCCTCGCGGAAGTGGGGATCTCACGAACTTTGTAGTTTTTGTTTTACTTGCAATACATTATATTGTATGAATGAAAAATCTCCCTACATGGCAATTTATCAAAAACAATCTTGAAAAAGGTTTAGGAGTGATGTTGTTATATGTACTGGAAAGCAAGGGCAGCAGCCCGGGGCGACAGGGATTTTTTATGTCGGTAAATACAAACAATGAAATGTACGGCTCTATAGGCGGCGGAATTATGGAACATAAATTTGTAGAGCTTGCAAAAGAGAAATTGAAAGAAGAGAATAATGAATCACTGATCAAAAAACAAGTGCATAGTAAATCCGCAGCCTTAAATCAAAGCGGCATGATCTGTTCCGGCGAACAAACTATTTTTATTTATAAACTGACGAATAAAGATCAGGATGTTATAAATAAAATTATTAATTGCATGGAAGGAAATCAAACCGGCACACTACAACTTTCACCGAAGGGAATAGATTTTATAAATGCTATTATTGACGAGTCTTTTTCTTTTGAATATAAAAGTGATGAAGACTGGAAATACGCCGAAAGTTTGGGATACCAAAACCATTTGTATATCGTTGGCGGCGGTCATTGCGCACTGGCATTTTCCAACCTGATGCGTACGATGGATTTTTATATTCACTTAATTGAAGACCGGAAAGACCTGAATACTTTTTTACGGAATACTTCTGCTCATGAAAAAATTATAGTGAATGATTACAGTGAACTTGATAAATATATTCCTACCGGAAAAAATAATTATGTAGTGCTGATGACTTTTGGTTACCGGACTGATGCTGTTGCTTTGCGGGCAATTATTCACAACGACTATAAATACCTGGGCATGCTCGGGAGCAAGACAAAAATTGAACAACTGTTTTCAGAATTAAAAACCGAAGGCGTTGCTGCAGAAAAAATTGACAAAGTATATGCGCCGATTGGCATTGATATTAAAAGTCAAACACCGGAGGAAATTGCAGTGAGTATAGCGGCGGAGATTGTGAGGGTGAAGAATGAGTAATAATGTAATTCGGAAATTAAATACTAAATACACCGGGTGACGTTTCGTGGTCTTCAAAAACTTTATTAATATCATCACACAATTCTTCATTATCCTCTATAAAATTTATTATCTCGTGTAATGGAAATATCAATTCTGCAGGAATGAAAGCATAGTTTTCATACTTAAATGCACTTCTCACATCATTTTTTATCTTAAAAAGCATAGTGTTGTATGCTAACCCGATATGCCTACAAATTTCCAAATTATTTTCTACGTATCCACCCCAAGTAAGTGACAAGAAGAATTCAAATAAATCACCTCCATAAAAGTTTTGAATTACTTCATTTAATTTAACTTTATTAGACAAATTACTTCCTAAATATCCTGCATAAAACCATGTTTCATCGTCAAACTCTACTATAATCTGATATGATGGAATATATAAGACGCCGTCAGGTCTGGTGGTTATTAAATGGATCGAATAAATAATATTCATTGGATTATAGATGCTACATGTACATTTTTTTATAGAATGAATTGTTGATAGTTCATCTAAAATATGAAAAATGTGATTTTTCCAAACGTTATTATTAGAAAGACAATTACTAATCTCTTTCCTAACTCTACTCATGGTACTTTTACTATGAAAAAATAGTTCAGAATTATACTTTTCTCTTGAAGTACCTGCGGAACCTAATATTTCATTTTCGATTGTTTCATCAGTTAATAACTTATTCTCTTTTAACCTGCCAAATCGCTTTATCTCATGTATTTCCCAACCTTCAATATTTACAAATTTACTATACTTAGAAGGCGTACCAATTTCAACATAATCCGATTCGGGAAATGGCTCGCAATTAATTAATTGTTCATTTAACTGTTCTAGTTTATCTAGTTTAGTCACTTCACGATCTTCAATTATCTCATTAATTAACTCTGGATATTCAGAAATTTTATTGAGAACTTCTATGTATTTTTCTTCACTTAGTAGTTGATTAGCCGAATAAATCATGTACTTAAAATCATAGTGTTCATCTATATTTTTTTTCATTTGATTTATTCGAGATTCATCATTAATTTCCAATTTTGATATTATATCATCTATTGATTTTGCTAGTGAATCTTTAATACGGGCATGGTAATCTAACGGTGCTTTTAAGATAATTAAAACATAGTCTTGAATAGAATGGGAATTAAAAAAATAATTGTGGCTTAAAACACCTTGCTCTAATGATTTAGAATCTAAATAATAATGTGCCATTTGAACAGCACTTAAAACGCGATCTTCTATCAGTGAAACTGGTTTGGTTTTTTCTGCATTTATTAAGGCTTCCTCACTAGATATATTTAGCTGAAATCCTTCAACATTAATATTTGTCTTTTGTACAAAGGACGAAAAAGGCACTAATAATTCTTCCCATTCAGTTGAGACAATAATTAATCTAATTTCATCTTCTTTTACAGAAATATTCTCCTTTATAGCCTCTAAATATTTTAATAACTCGTGTATTGCTTCCCTAGCTGCTGCATTGGATCGTTTTAGTTCAATTATCACGAATTTTCCATTATTATCTTTTGCAAAAAGATCAATAAAACTGCGAGTTCCTATTAAACTGGGAAAATATTTCTCCTTCTCAATTAGAATCAGTCCCTCTTGTATTAAATGCAATTTACCTGCCAATAAATCCCGAATTTCATCCTCTTTCATATATTCTCAAATTTGTTAACTAGGCACGCCCAAATAATCAACCCACCATTTCCTTCAGCGTCAGTGCAAGTGTCATCACTCCTTTTTCAATTTCTTCCGGAGAACTGTATTCATCAGGTCTGTGGCTGACGCCGCCCTTGCTTGGAATAAAGATCATCGTTGTTGGAAAAAGCTGCGCCATAAATAAAGAATCGTGGTATGCATGACTCACCATTTTTTTAGAAGTATAGTTTAATTCATTGGCAACGCTTTCAACGGTGTTCACCAATTCTTCATCGCAAATAGCAGGAGGATCGCAATTCACCATTTCCAAAATGTATTGAATATTGCGGCGTTTGCAGATCGCTTCAACTTCTTTTTTCAAATCATCCAAAGCTTTATTCCTCGTTTCAATATTGGTATCGCGTAGATCAATCTCGAGATAAGCTTCCTTAGGAATACTGTTCACCGCACGAGGCAGGATATCAAAAATACCTGTCGTTGCCACCGTATCCTCGCTCTTCGATTCCAGTGCAATGCGCTCCACCGTTTGCATGATCTCCGCACCTGCCACACCCGCGTCCTTGCGTATCGGCATTAACACCGCGCCGGCATGACCGCCTTCACCAATTAATTTTAATCTTAAAGAACTCGGCGCTGCAATTTTAGTAACGATCCCAATATCGATTTTTTCTTTTTCCAAACGCGGACCCTGCTCAATATGCAATTCCACAAAAGCATGATAGTGATCTTTTGAAAGTGCAACACTATTTAAATCGCCTGTAAAACCTGCTGTAGTTCTTACGTCATTTAAAAAGAGCCCGTTGCTGTCCTTTAATTTTTCTGCGGCTTCCCGTTGCAGTTGTCCGCTTAACATGCGGCTTCCCAAACAACCGATAAAAAATCGCGTGGGCTCTTCCGCAGTGAATAAAATAATTTCTATGGAACGTTTTGGAACAAAGTTGATACTTTTTAAATAACGGATTGCCTCCAGACTACCAAGAACACCTACAGTTCCGTCGTATTGACCCGACAATGGTATCGCATCAATATGAGAGCCTGTTGCAACCGCAGGCAATTCCGGTTGTGTGCCTTCCCATCTGGCAAATGTATTTCCGATTGCATCTACTGTAACTTTTAATCCTGCTTCTTCACAAAGGGAAATAAAATATGCGCGGGCTGCGAGGTCTTCTTTAGTATATAAAATTCTTGTGACTGATGGGTTTTCACTCGCGGAAAATGTGGCTAGTTTTTTTAATTCTTCGTGGATTTTCATATCAATTCTTTTTAAAGATCACGCAAAGACGCGAAGAAAGCAAAGGCGCTAAGTTTTGAAAAGTCTTTGCGTCTTATTATAGCTTTGCGTCTTTGCGTGAAAAAACTATGAACCCCGGTATGTACTGTACCCAAAGGGGTTCAATAGCAGTGGCACATGATAATGCCGGTCGTTCTTTATTTCGAAAACGATCTCTACAAAAGGATAAAAGCTTTCCACGGACGTTTCATCAAAATATCTTTTAGTATCGAAATGCAATTTATAAATCCCGGTTACTAATTCTGTTTCCTTCGTAAACAGGTCTGAAATCCTTCCGTCTTCGTTGGTCATTCCTTTTCCAACTTCATTCCAGTTATCGCCGTGCTGCTGATACAAAACAACATTGACTCCCTTTGCGGGACTGCCCTTGCTCGTATCTAAAATATGTGTAGTGATCTGACTCATGATATTAATTTTTCTAAACGCAATTTCGTGATCTTCGCCTGTTCTGCCGCAGCAACGCGCAATTCATAATCCCGCTCATTCTTCATTCTTATCTCCAGCAATTCCAGCATTTGCGACGCTGATTTTCCCGTAGCGCAGACAATAAAAATAAAACCAAATTTCTTTTCATAGTCTGCGTTTGCATCTGCCAGCGCATGAATAATATTTTCATCTGCTGATTGCATTCCGGATTGTTCTCCTGATGCCCACTGTGCCGTACTTGCAAACTTTTCTTTCAAAGAATTAATGTCACCAATTTTTGGATGATGTGAGAATGCTTCGAGCCAGTCTTCCTCCTTACATTCCACCCACTTTTCATCTGCACGATCAACCAATTCATCATAATCCATCACCGGAAAAACTTCCGTCATTTTATTTACCCATGTTCGCGAACCGCAGCATTTACTCAGCTCCTGTACAAGTTGTTCTTTTGATAAATTATTGAGTTCAGTGATCGTCATGATTAAACTATTGCAGGAAACCTGTTGACATTTTTATAGTAAATATATACCGCCGGCTCCTTTCCCATCGCGGTAAACCATTGCTGGCAATAAGGCGCCATCCAGATCGTATCTCCTTTTTTAACCGGGTACCATTCGTGATCGAGCATATAAATTCCCTGTCCCCGAAGATAGATGAGTCCGTGCTCCATAATATGCGTTTCCACCATGGGTAGATGACCGCCGCTGTCGTACGTGAAAATATTTACAGCCATGTCAAACGAAAAATCTTTCGGCAACAACTCCTGCAAACGCAACGCGGGATCGCCCAGGTATTCAGGCGCAGGCACATCTGCTGCATTTCCAAAAATTGTTTCGGGAACTTCGTAACCGTCCAGTTTTTCATATTCCTTATGAAATGTAAGAACCTGCGTATCTTCTTTGAATTTATCAAACAAATATTCTTTCCCGACAGGCACATAAACAAACTGTCCTTTCGATAATGATTTTTTTTGATTGTTTATTTTCACACTTGCCTTGCCGCTGATCACATAAAAAAAGATTTGCGATGCTTCTGTTTTTCCTTCGAGCTGTGTATTCTCTTCTGCGGTAATTAATGTCTGGCAAAAATTTGCGCCCATCGCATCACTGATCAATATATTCACCACACAATCCGTCCAACCCGGTACATTGCTGTTAATATAACCATCGGGTGAAATGACGGCATGGCTTCCTTTTACTACACTTCTCGTCAATGCTGATATTTCCATTTACTCTTATTATAGTTTGATATAAATAAATTTAAAAAATTATCTGCAACTGCAATTGCCGCAGCGATATCTTTTGTTTCTACATTCTCCAGCGGGTTATGGCTGATGCCTTTAAAACAACGCACAAACATCATGGACACCGGCGATACATCAGAAATAGCGATTGCATCGTGTCCCGCACCGCTGACCAATTCTATTGCATCATATCCTGCTGCTGTTATGGATTGCTGCAACAAATGATTCAACTGCTGATCACAAGGTACGGGTTTTGTTTGCAGGATATTATTCCATTGCAGGTCAATTTTTCTTTTGCTGCAAATATCTATAGTGACTTTTTTGATAGATTGAAGAGCGCTTTCGAGAAAATTTTCATCCGCGCTTCTCACATCGAGTGTACAAATTGCTTTTCCAGGAATGACATTAGACGCGGAATGTGGTACATCCAGTTTACCCACCGTTGCTACTAACTTGTCTTTATGTTCTTCTGCAAATTCCTCAACTGCAAGAATAAATTCTGCAGCACAAGCCAATGCATCTTTGCGCATTTGCATCGGCACCGTTCCCGCATGACCGGCAAACCCTTCCAAAACAATTTCGACCCGACATTGTCCTGCAATTGCTGTAACCAATCCAACAGGAATATTTTTTTCGTACAATACCGGTCCTTGCTCAATATGTATTTCAAAATACCCCAGCCAGTTTTTTGCATCAATACTTTTTGCATTTATTTTTTGAGGATCGCCACCAATGCCTTGTATTGCTTGTCTCAATGTGACATCATCTTTATCTGTTTCGTTTAGGATAACAGTTTCAAACGAACCTGCAAGTGCCTTGCTTCCTAAAAAAGTAGTTTGAAACCGTACGCCTTCTTCATCACAAAAAGCAACGATCTCCAGGTCAAAAGGCAATTTTAATTTTGAAGAGATAATATGTTCAGCAAGGTCAATCCCCATAATGACACCCAGCGGTCCGTCAAATTTTCCTGCATCCACGACGGTATCAATATGCGATCCGATCACAAATGTTTTTTCATCTGAATCTTCTGAAATTATTTTCCCGCGCACATTTCCGATGTGATCTATCGACGTTTGCAAACCTGCTTCCTCCATCCATTGAACAATCAACAAACGACCTTCCACAAAAGCAGGTGTACCATAAGTCCGGGTAATTACACCTGGTTCTTCCGTGATTTCCGAAAGTTCATTTATACGCTTTAATATTTTTTCAGCTCTTTTCAATTATCTCAATATTATTTTGCCTAGATTTTCTGTAACGTTTCCATGATCAAAAACTTTTCTTCCTTCTAAAAAAGCTTGTTCTACTACACCGAACAACTCTTCGTGTAAATATGGCGTGATCTTGTGTTTATGATGAAGCTCATCCGCCTTCACGGTGAACTTTTTTCCCGCATCCCATATGACGATGTCCGCGTCATAACCTTTTTCGATCTTTCCTTTATTTTTTTGTTTTCCGATGAGTTTAGCGGGATTGCTGCAAAGCCATTTTGCCATATCTCCAAAAGTACAATTTCTTTTTTTTGCAACCGTCCATAAAACAGGCAATGCTAATTGTATGGATGCGATGCCGCCCCACGCTTTCATAAAGTTACCGCTCTCCTGCTCTTTTAAATCAGGTGTAGATGGAGAATGGTCTGTTGCTACAAAATCAATAATACCATCTTTTAAAGCCTGCCAGATTTGTTCATTATTTTCTTTATCGCGGATCGGCGGTGCACATTTATATACCGTTTTGCCGTCCCTAATTTCTTCCGCAGTATAATATAAATAGTGCTGCCCTGTTTCTACAGTCAGTGGAAGTCCTTTTTGTTTTGCTTTGTAAATTTGTTCAATGGAATTTGCAGATGACAAATGAACAATATGAGTTCTGCAATTAAATTCTTCGCACAAGCGGATCATCAATGCAATCGCATCATCTTCCCATTTCGTTGGTCTTGTTGCAAGATAATTTTTGTAGGATGACGGATCACCTTTGCATGGATGATCGTCATCACTCAATTCACAATGCACTAACAACGGTAATTTATATTTCGCAATTACCGGCATTGCTTTTCGCAGATCATCTTCGGTTACATTTGGAAATTCATCAATTCCTGAATGTGTGAGAAATGCTTTGAACCCCAACACACCATTATCAATTAAACCTTTGAGCTCGTTTGTATTCCAGGGAACAACACCTCCCCAAAACCCAACATTAGTATGCAATTTATTTTTTGTGGCTGATAATTTTTCTTCAAATGTTTTTACTGAAGTGGTAACAGGTGAGGAATTAAGAGGCATATCCACTAATGTTGTAATGCCACCTGCAATAGCAGATCTTGTTGCCGTATCAAATCCTTCCCATTCTGTCCTGCCGGGTTCGTTGATGTGAACGTGCGGATCGATCACGCCAGCCATGACCACTTTATTTTGCGCATCAATGATCTCACAATTTACATTCGCCGGAATTTCATTTGTTATATCAGCAATTCTGCCATCGCTGATGATCACGATTCCCTGAAGCATGCCTTCCGGTGTTACAATATGATTACTTCTAATTGCTATCAAGTAAAAAATTTATTGTTTTCTCTATCTATCGCTAAAAATACAAAACAAAATTTTAAATTGAGGTTTTAAGCTGAAGCCAATGACCAACTGTATCCCATATTTTCTTTTTCTTTTTCTTTTGCTGGTATTGCTTTCGCTTATTGCAATCTCGTATTATATCCGGGGAATGGTATTAAGTGAGAATGAAAGTGAGCACAAGGAAAAGCTGAGCGCTACGTTGTCTTTTATATATGTATCTATCTTTGCAGTAGTGATTGCAGTGCTTGTTTTTATGTGGTTTCTTGTGAAAGGCACGCCGTATGAAGGTCATCTTATGGAATGGCTGAATATTGTAGTGCGGCTAATGCATATTACTTTCGGTATTGCATGGATCGGCGCATCCTTTTATTTTGTCTTCCTGGAAAATGCATTGAACCGTACCGATAATGTTCGCGATGAACTTGCAGGAAATTTATGGGCAGTGCATGGTGGCGGATTTTACTATCTTGAAAAATATAAGATCGCCCCTAAAGAAATTCCAAAGCAATTGCATTGGTTCAAGTACGAAGCATATTTTACATGGCTCTCCGGTTTTAGTTTATTATTCGTGGTTTATTATTTTAATGCAAAAGCATTCCTGATCGATCCGAATGTATTAAACATTGCACCACTCACCGGAATAGCTATCGGAATTGGATCACTTGCTGCGGGATGGATCATTTATGATCTCTTATGCAAATCACCGCTGGTAAAAAAAGGAATCTGGTTTGCATTAACCGGATTTATTTTTGCTGCAGGCTTTGCATTTTTTTACAGCAAAGTGTTCAGCAGTCGTGCAGCATATATTCACTTCGGTGCAATGCTTGGAACCATCATGGCGGCAAATGTTTTTTTCGTGATCATTCCATCTCAGAAAGCAATGGTGAAAGCTGCAAAGGAAGGAAAAGAATTAGATGCGTCGTTAGGCAAAAATGCAGGACTGCGATCATTGCATAATAATTATCTTACGCTCCCTGTTTTATTTGTGATGATCAGCAATCATTTTCCGAGTACGTTTGGGAATCAATATGCATGGATAGTTCTTGCTGCAATTTCACTCGGACTTGCAGGCTTAAAGCACTGGTTAAATTTAAGAGAGAAGGGTCAATTGAGTGTTTGGGTGATGCCTGTTTCCACATTGTTGCTGCTTGCAGTTGCGTATATGACCGCGCCGCAAAAATTAAATAAGATGAGTCATGGAACAATTGCTTTTGCAGAAGTAAATTCGATTGTTCAAAAGCGGTGTGTTACGTGTCATTCGGCAAAGCCAACAAATCCTGCCTTTCCCGCACCGCCGAACGGAGTGATCTATGATACACCGGCGGATATTGTAAAACTAAAAGATAAAATTATGCAGCGAGTGGTAGTGACAAAAACGATGCCGCAAAATAATCAAACGAACATGACACTCGAAGAACGGGAGATCATCGGCGCGTGGATAGAGCAAGGCGGTAGTATAAAATAAAATTTAAAAAATTGAGAGACATTACTTCAAAACAGATCACCTTACGCAAAGCAAAGGCAATTGGCTTTGTCGCTTTTTCTATTTCTACTTATCAGGAAGTAAAAAATAATACATTGCCGAAAGGAAATTTATTTGATGTTGCGCGTGCTGCAGGATTTTTAGGCGCAAAGAATACACAACATTTAATTCCGCATTGTCACCCTGTTTCTATTGATGGGTTATCGATAGAATTTGAACTGATGTCCGATACGCAATCGTCTTTATTATTTCCCGAACTAAAAAGATCAGGCATATTAATCACTGCAGAAGGAAAATCGATCGGAAGAACCGGCATTGAAATGGAAGCATTAACGGCAGTGTCTGTTGCTGCGCTCACTATTTACGATCTGTTGAAACCGTTGAACGATGCGCAACTGGAGATCACTTCAATTAAATTAATTCACAAGAGCGGCGGCAAATCTGATAAGGTTCAATTCTATAAAGACCTCGGACAAAAAGCAGCTATATTAGTTTGCTCTGATTCCACTTTTGCAGGAAAACGGGAAGATACTTCCGGATTAATCATCAAAGAGATCTTAGAAAATTACGATACAGAAGTTATCGATTATAAGATCTTACCAGACGAACCTGAACAAATAAAAAAACAAATACTAGATTGGATTACACAAGACATTCCTTTTATTTTTACGACGGGAGGAACGGGCTTAGGACCACGCGATAACACAGTGGAAACGGTAAAAACCATTATCGAAAAAGAAGCGGAAGGAATTTCTGAAGCGATGCGAACTTATGGACAAATGCGTACGCCGCTGGCGATGATGTCGCGATCCATTGCAGGTTCTGTAAACAAAACATTGATCGTTACACTGCCGGGAAGCAGCAGCGGTGCAAGAGAATCTCTCGAAGCCATTTTGCCTGCTGTATTTCATGCAAGAAGCATGCTGATCGGCAAAGATCATAATCCAAAATAATATGAGATCTATTGATGAAGCGTTGGAACTAATCTTATCGCATACAAAGAATTTTGGTGTGGAAGAAATTTCCATTCATCATGCTTTAAACAGGATATTGGCAGAAGATATTTTTGCCGATCGGGATTATCCGCCGTTCAACCGCTCAACAATGGATGGCTATGCAGTAGTAGCTTCCGATCTTCTCGAAAAAAAACTCACAGAATTAAAACTGATCGAAACAATTCATGCGGGAGATATTGCCAAACTACGTGTGAGTCCGGGAACCTGCATAAAAATTATGACCGGCGCACCGATACCTGATGGTGCTGATGCAGTTGTCCGCGTTGAAGATTGTATTGAAAATAATTCCAATGTGCAATTTAAGACTACTTTCATCTCACCAAAACAATTTATAGCACAACAGGGTGAAGATATTCAAAAAGGGAACCTCCTTATAAAAAAAAATATTAAGCTTGATGCGCCTGCAATTGCTGTGCTTGCAGTAGCCGGGAAAGCAAGGGTGAAAGTATATTCATTGCCTTCTGTTACTGTAGTATCTACGGGAAATGAAATTGTTAATGTTAATGATAAAATTCTTCCGCACCAGATCAGAGATTCTAATTCAATTGCGCTTTCTTCTTTTCTTAAACAATACAATATTTCATGTGATACTGTTTTGGAAAAAGATGATAAAATAATACTGAAAGAAACATTTAAAAACTTTCTCCATAAAGACATACTGATCATTACAGGAGGGGTATCTATGGGCGATGCGGATTATGTTCCGGAAGTGTTGATCTCATTGGGTGTGAAAGAAATTTTTCATCGTGTGAAAATAAAACCCGGCAACCCGCTATGGTTTGGTGTGATGCCGAATGGCGGTGTTGTGTTCGGATTACCGGGCAATCCTGTTTCGGTTCAGGCAGCATTTAAAGTTTTTATCGAGCCTTATTTACGTGCATGCTTTAACATGGAGGCTTTGAAACCGTTTTACCTTCCTCTATTCAACGACAAACCCAAAAAATCAAAGTTTACAGAATATTTTCCCTGCAGTATTGTAACAAAAAATAAAGTGACAGGATTAGAATCAAAAAAAATGAACAGCAGCGGTGATATTGCCGCAACACTTTATTCCGACGGACTTGCGATTCATCCCGAGAGAACGGAAATGATGAAAGAAAATACGATTGTAGAATTTTATTCATGGAATAGTTAAATTAAAAAATGAAACTGAATTTATTATTTTTTGGAATCTTAACAGATGCAACTGGAAAAGCAAAACAGGAGTTTGAAAGTGATGCGACAGATGTTGATTCATTGAATAAGCAGTTGCAAATAATTTATCCCGAATTGATTAAACATACCTATAAAATTGGTGTTAATTCAGAAATTGTTTCAAGGGGAAAAAAGTTATATGACGGAGATGAAGTTTCATTTCTGCCACCGTTTGCCGGCGGGTAAACATAGTATGATGGAAGAGAAGAAAAAAAAACATAATGTTTTAGTGGAGGGGCGGGTAACCTCCACTTTTATTGCCGATGCTATTTCAAAACACAGTTCGAAAACAGAGATCGGCGCACATGCTATTTTCCTGGGACAGGTAAGAAGAGATGCGCAGAAAGACAGTTTTGTCAAAAATATTGAATACAGCGCACATCCTGAAATGGCTGAAAAAGCTTTTGAAAAAATTCGCGAGAAAGCTTTTAAAAAATTTGACATGATCTGCTTGCACATCCATCACAGTATTGGAATGGTAGATGCGGGGGAAGTATCACTATTTGTATTTGTTTCCTGTAAACACAGAGCACAAACTTTTGGCGCATTAAAATGGCTCGTGGATGAGATCAAGAAAACCGTGCCTATCTGGAAAAAAGAAAATTATGAAAACGGCAGTTATAAATGGTTAGATGGCGATCAACCGCCAATGTGAAGCATGGATAATTCACTTCCGGAAAATTTTGTTTTCTTTTGCGACAAAGCCTTTTTAAGCTTTTGAGTTAAGCCTTCGCTATCTTCAATACTATTCAGCGACACGGGATTGTTATCACTTAAACACCCATAAATATTTCCATAGCTGTCTAACCTCAACCGGTTACAATCATTGCAAAACGGATCGGATTCATTTGAAATTATTCCGAATTGATAACTATCATCAGTGATCCAATATTTAGTCGTGGCATTTTTATCGCGGAATAACGGAGTAAAATTATAATGTTCAGCGATTGTAGTCAATATTTCTTTCTCAGAAAAAAAATGTTCGCCGAAATTGTGATACAGGTGTCCCATTTGCATCAATTCTAAAAAACGGATCGGAATATTTCTTTTCTTACCATATTCAATCAGCTTTATAATTTGATTATCATTCACACCTTTCATCACCACACAATTTATTTTCACTTTTAATCCTGCAGCAATCGCGCTGTCAATTCCCCGTAATATTTTTTCCAGGTTTGGTTTCTTATTTATTTTAAATGCAACCTCTTCATCAAGCGCATCTAAAGAAACATTAATGTCCGTTAAGCCGGCAGCCTTAAGTTCAACAGCCTTATTTTCCAGCAGGGAACCGTTAGAAGTCATTTTAATTTTTTGTATGCCGATTTGTTTTATCCCGGCAATTAAAGGGATCAGTTGCTTATATAGAAGCGGCTCGCCGCCTGTTAAACGGACAGTTTCGAGATCAAGCGCATTATGCAGCGCACCGATCATTTTCAAATACTCGGCATTCGTTAACGTAGCGGCTTTAGATGAATTTTTATTTATTGGTTGAGAAGGATCAACGCAATAAGTACATGCGAGGTTACATGAATTCGTAAGACTTACGCGCAACACTTTAAACGTCCTTCCAAACTGATCTTCAATTTTATTTTTTATTTCAATATGTGAATGACCAACTACCATTATTTTACCAGTAAAAGTTTAACGCTTGCAATCAGCAAAACAACTGCAAGCACTCGCTTCAAAAAATTATTCGTTAATCTCTTTCTGCCATAATACGCTCCGAGCAAACCGCCGGCAATTGCGATCACCAGCCATATATATATTGTATGATCGATGGTTGCACCTTTTAAAAATAAACTGATCAAACCCGAAATAGAATTTACAAAAATAAACAATGCAGATACTGCTGCAGTCTCTTTCATATTTGCCCAATGCAGCAAAAGAAGAATGGGACTTAAAATAATTCCTCCACCAATACCGATCATCCCGGAAAGAAACCCGATGGCTGCTCCAATGATCAACGCGAAAATAATATTCACTTCTTTTGTTTCTTTACTCTCTTTTCCAAATAATCCAGATAAACGCAGGATTGGAAATATCAATATTGCTCCGAGTATTCTTTTATAGATCACGGGATCAACGGTTATGTAGGCGCCTGCAAATGCTGCAGGAACAGAGGTGATGGCAAACGGAAAAAATAATTTCCATTTAAAATATCCTCCACGATAATATTGGACGAAGGCAATCAAAGAAACAAAAACATTTAATAAGAGTGCAGAGGATTTCATCAGCGAAGGATCAAAACTGAATAACGCCATCAATGCCAGATAACCACTAGCGCCTCCATGCCCAACAGATGCGTAGAGAAACGCTACTATAAAAAGCAGGATAAGGAAAAACCAATTTGATTCTGTGAAGTGCATATTCTTCGATGAAAATAATGCAAATCTTTCGATTATTGAATAATAGGTGGAGTTAGGGGGGTGAATTATTCAGCCGGGAGGTAGATATCAAAAGTGGCGCCCTTATTCAGCTTGCCCGTAGCTACAATGAGTCCCTGGTGATTATCGACAATTTTTTTAACGATCGCCAAACCAATACCGGTTCCTCCAAATAGTGTCTTGTCGTGTATCTTTTGAAAGACTTCAAATATCCGGTTCTTATATTGCGGGTCAAACCCGGTGCCGTTGTCGCTGAAAGTAATATGGCAATAATTTTTAAAGGTTAACCGTTCCTCCATATTCTCGATCTTTATTTTTGAAGCTTTTACCATCCTGCTCTTTATACTGATTTTAAGAGGTTTGTTCGGATTAGAAAACTTGATTGCATTGTCTACTAGATTATGCATGAGATGATGGAACTGGAAGGGGATTATATTTGCTTTACATAACTCACCGTATTCAATAGTCGCATTTTTTTCAACGAGGATATTTTTAAATTCTACAATGACTTGCTCTACAATAGCGGTAAGATCTGTAAGTTTAAATTCCCTTACCGCAGTATTTAACTGTGAGAATGCCAGGATGTCACGGATAAGCTGCTGCATTCTCTCTGCAGCCTGGTGTATTTTGTCGAGATAATTTTTCCCATTCATTGACAAAGCTTCTTTTTCTTCATCAAGAATACGTGTAAGAAAGACTCGTATTTTGCGTAGCGGCTCCTGTAGATCATGGCTGGAGATATAGGTGAATGACTGTAACTCCTTATTCGCGATATTCAACTCAGCAGCACGTTTTTCTTTCTCTTTATTCTGAAAAGCAAGCTCTTTATTTGCAACAATGAGTTCAGCGGCACGCTTTTCTTTTTCTTTATTTTGAAAAGCTAATTCTTTATTCGCTTTCGTTAGTTCCGATGAACGCTTTTCTTTTTCTTTATTTTGAAATGCAAGTTCTTTATTCGCAACAATGAGTTCTGCGGCACGTTTTTCTTTCTCTTTATTTTGAAAAGCAAGTTCTTTATTGGCTACAATAAGTTCAGCGGCACGCTTTTCTTTTTCTTTATTTTGAAATGCTAATTCTTTATTCGCTTTCGTAAGTTCCGATGCACGCTTTTCTTTTTCTTTATTTTGAAATGCAAGTTCTTTATTGGCAACAATGAGTTCTGCAGCCCGATTTTCTTTCTCCTTATTTTGAAAAGCAAGTTCTTTATTGGCGATGATCAGTTCCGCAGCGCGTTTCTCTTTCTCTTCATTTTGAAATGCTAATTCCTTATTCGCAATGGCGAGTTCAGAAGCACGTTTTTCTTTCTCTTTATTTTGAAAGGCTAGCTCTTTATTGGCAATGATCAGTTCCGCAGCGCGTTTCTCTTTTTCTTCGTATTGGGAAAGAAGTTTTTTGTTGGTGATCATCAGCGCTGCCGCTTGTTTACGCTCACCGGCGGTCATTAACTTTTCATCATATGCAGGGTCTTCGGCAAGACTATGTATATGCGACCAGGCATCAGACAATTCTTTTTCTAATTTTTTTATCTTGCGGTTTTTTTCCGCTTCATTAGCTTTTTCTGTTCCCAACGATGGTATCATAAATTATTTTTCTTCCTTCAGCATTAATATGTTAAGACAAGTTGAACCTTTCTGCTTTTTAAAACTGCAATAAAATTTTATTTTAATGATTTTACCATTTTCGAATACTGCCTATTTAATTATTCTTCGTATCCGCTTTTGATAATAGTAGAAATCATTTTAAATTGCTCATTAGCCGTAAAGTTATGCCTGGCATGTGCAGGAATAATAATGCCTTCTCCCAAATTGAGCTTAAATTTAACTTCATTAATGATCAGTTCCGCAGAGCCGTCAATTATCTGTATATAGTTATCAAAGGGAGAAATCTTTTCGGCTAACTCTTCCCCGGCATCAAACGAGGAAACAGTTATATTTCCCGTAGATTTTTTTATGATCGTTTTACTTACCACGGCATTCGGTATATATTCGATGATTTCCACAATAATGTGGGCTTTAGATTTCTCCAATTCACTTTTCCCGGTATGATTGAGCATTTAGTTTTATTATTTAGCATGTAATTTGTCTGTAGCAGTGTAAAGATCGGAATATCCTGACGGATAATATTGTACAACTTTGGATATAAGTTGTAAAATTCAATGATTTTTAGGATGGAGTTGCCTGTCTACAAATTCTCTAATGCATTAAGTCTTTTATTTTTCATTTTCTTAAAAAATGTAGGCGTTAAACCTGTTATCTTTTTAAACTGGTTGGAAAGATGGGATACGCTGCTGTATTGTAGTTTCCAGGCGATCTCTGTAAGGTTTAATTCGTTGTAGACCAATAATTCTTTAACGCGTTCAATTTTGTGTAAAATGATATAGTGTTCAATTGTAATGCCTTTTACTTCCGAAAAGAGATTGGAAAGATAATTGTAATCATAATTTAATTTTTTACTCAGATAATACGAAAAAGTTGTTTTAGGCAATTCGTCCGAATAATGCACCATTTCAATAATTACATTCTTTATTTTTTCGATAAGCATTGCTTTCTTATCGTCCATTAATTCCAGCCCGGATTTAAGCAAGGCAGCTTTCAGCAGCTGCTGTTTTTTTTCTGAAATATTTCCCCTGATCTCTGCTTCTCCCAGTTCAATTTCCAGGGGATGCAATCCTATATTCTCCAATTCCGCGCGCACAACCATTTTGCAGCGGATGCTCACCATATTTTTAATGAACAGTTTCATTCAAATACCAATTTTTCTGCAGCTGCAGCAAAGACATATATACAGCTAAACACTATCAAATATTAAGATTATTGAAATAACAGTCTGATCTTGTAAAAGTTTGTGGGCTAAGTTCTATGGTTTGAACAAATTAACCTTGCATAATTAAAGAAATATGTTGCAAAATTTACAGATTTTATTACAATGAGTCCTTACTAATCCGTGTTTTGCACCAATTGCGGAATCGACTGTGACGACCTTCTATCGTACGGCATCTATATTGCTGTACCTTGTGCGTAATAATATATTATGACATTATCAGAAGCTGTAGTAAAAGCAAGGGCGCACCAGGATAAAGTTGGATCCATACACAATGGTAAGATAATCGAAGCGGTTATTCCCGCACCGAAGGACTTGCATTTATTCGTACCATTTGTAGATAATTTCAAAAGAAATATGCTTTACATTAAAAGAGAAGATATAAGCTTTACCAAGTTAAACACTTCTATACAGGCTAAAAATTTTGAAGTGTATTATCTTTTAGAAGGCTCTATGCACACCAGTCGCACGATCAGAAGCCTCACTACAGAAAATCAAATGATGACGGAAACGATTTAAATCCTTTTCTATAAAATTATTATTGCATCACTTGTAATTGCAATATCAAGAGGATTCTTCACCATAATATTTCCTTTTGTAAAAATTGCATGATTGAAATTTTGTCCAAGCACCAGGTCTTTATCGAGGTAGAAGTATTGCACATGCATGCTGTATTTGATGTCTGAATATTTCACATCGAGCTGATCTCCGTCAGTCTTCCATTTCCCGGTTAATGTTTTTACAACAATTCCTTTATCATTAACAAACTGGTGACTGAATTTATTATGATCACCAAAGACAAAGAATTCGGTGCAATAATCTTTCGAACATGCATTCAGTACTTGCTGAAAATCGTTTGTTGAACTTTGCGCGGTGTATTTCCAGCTGCCCATGATCGGGTTAACGGAGACGGTGGTGTTTTTTGCGAAACTGAAATTTAGAATAATAAGAAAGAAGTATAGTGTAATTGTTTGTTTCATAAGATCTTTTAAAGTGAATAAGATTGAAGTACAAAAGTATTGGGAACTACTTACAGGAACGTTACACCAAGCGCAGTTAAACGTACATTATTCACACGTTTGGGAAATAACCACTATGAATTTTTGATGAGATGATGAGATCATTAGAAAATTCACCCCTCTTTATTTTATCTGCAGCCAGTTTACTCCGTCAGAAATAATTTCAATGCTGTTATTTACAGGCACTGTAGTAGCTGAGGCGCCTGTAAAATCTGTATAGTTCGAAATAGTAACTACCTCGATACTCCTGTTCACAATTACATATCTACGGTTGATCACTCCACCCGGTAAAGGCAAGGTCAATGTGATAGGTCCGGATGGTGTAGCATACCAAACTGCTGCAGTATTATCGAGTGTAATATTACTATTTATTGTTTTTATCGTAGTGCCGATGGCGCCGTTTACCTCAAGCCGGCTTAAAGGTGATACAACGCCAATACCCGCATTTACTATATTAATGCCCGTATCACCCAACACCAAACTGTTACTCGCAGAAACAGTTGCATTATATCCGATAGCCGTTGCATTCGTAAGATTTGCTGATCCAACATCAGCACCGTAACCTAATACTGTATTGTTTGATCCTGTTATATTCGAAATCAGCGTGTTTGCGCCAAATGCAGCATTATAAGCTCCCGATGTATTTGCAGAAAGCGCCTGGCTTCCGAAGCCTGAATTGTGCTGACCTCCAACATTATTCAGCCTAAGTGCGTTTGCACCCATCGCAGTATTGTTGGTATCCGAAGTGTTGGAAAAAAGTGCATTAGATCCCACCGCGGTATTGTTTCCGCCCGTAACTGCAGCGCCCGTATTTCCCATCGCGTTATATCCAAGCGCAGTATTATTTGCGCCGATAGAGTTCCTGTAAAGCGCACTATATCCAACCGCAGTATTACTTCCTCCCGTTACATCAGCGGCGATATATCCCATCGCATTATATCCAAGCGCAGTATTGTTTGCACCTGTCGTTGTCCTGAACAGCGCACTGTATCCGAGCGCCGTATTATTTCCACCGGTGACTGCTACACTTGTATTTCCCATAGCGGCATATCCTATCGCAGTATTGTTTGCACCTGTAGTATTATAATATAAAGAATACATTCCTACGGCAGTATTACTTAGCCCTGTGACGGTAGAAAGATTACCGATAGAATAATATCCCACCGCAGTATTTCCTGAGCCGGTTGTATTGTTTCCCAATGCTGAAGTACCAATAGCCGTATTAAAATTTGCCGTCGTGTTTCTACCAAGTGAGTTATATCCAAATGCAGTATTATAAGCGCCAGTCGTATTCTGGCTTACAGCAAAAGCGCCAATTGCAGTGTTGCCATACCCTATGGAATTGTTATTCAATGAGGAGTATCCGATAGCAATATTATTTATTCCGTTAGAACTGTTTGTAGGATTATTTACCGTAAGCGCATTGCCGCCGATCGCAATATTATTTGTACCCCACGATGTGCCGAGATTATTGTATGACTGCGAAGACAAAGCGCCAAATCCTATGGCGATATTGTTGCTTCCGCTGGTGTTCGCCTGTAATGCCACATCGCCAATTGCAATATTCTGGAAACCCACCGTATTCGATCTCAGCGGCAGCCATGCGCCTATGGCAATATTTGCAGAGCCCGTCGTGTTAGAATAAAGGGCTTCATACCCGATCGCGGCATTTTCGTAACCCGTCGTATTGCTGTACAACGCGCGCACACCCATAGCGGTATTTATTCTTCCGTTGAATGCAGTTGTAGGTTGGTTACTGTACATCGCCTTTGGTCCGATTGCAAAATTATCCGTTTCCCATGCCACGCCGCCGTTATTATACGATTGCGTATACAGTGCCTCAGGACCGATTGCCATGTTGTGCGTAGCCGCGGTGTTGCCTTGCATGGCGCGATAGCCCATCGCGGTATTGTAATTTCCAACAGTGTTTCCGGAAAGCGACTGGTAGCCATGCGCTGTATTTTTAGTGCCTGTTGTGATGCTGCTTCCTGCCTGGTATCCAAAAAATGCTTCGCCTGATGTTGCAGACGGAGAGATCCTTCCGGCTTTCTGATTATTCACTTTAAAATTCAATGGCACGCTATCTATTGTACCTAAAAAATTTATTGTGTCAACGGTACCTGAATTGCCCTGCAGCATCCAGTTTGATACAAGAGAAATCCATTGCGTACCATTCCAGTAATAAAAACCCGGGTTTACTGAAGTTGATCCGGATCCGGCTGTCGCCGTATTATAAATCAATAATGATGTGGAGGGACTAGCCACTGTTGTGGCATCCGTCGTTCCTGTAAGCGCTACATTTGGAATCAAAATTCCCTTGCCATTCGGGGTAGTAAAATTATTACCTGTATTCAGATCGAGAATAGATGAAGCATTGGGTGTTGCTCCTGTAGCGTTGATCCCTACATTTTGTGAGAAAGAAGTAAAGGTCAGTGCAACAAGTACAATAACTAATAAGTGTGTATGGGCTGAATATACTTTCATCGAATTGTAAAAGCTCGCAAATGTTATATAGTTTGCTTTACAGGATTAAGTAAACAGATGATCAATATCCATTGTATACAAATTTAAACTGACAATAGGAGCTTTGAAGCAAGAACCGGTAGACAAATGGTAGACATACAATATAAAAAAACATCCATTAAAGAGATAAATGACATAATTTTATATGGTAAGGTGATCAGTTTTGTTTTGTGTTGAAACATCCGCAATGAATAAAATTTTATTATTAAGTAACAGGCATGATTTTAGCGAAAGGGTGAACAGAATCCTTGTTGCTAAAAATTACAAAGTGGTGGTAGAAGCTGATGCTGATAAAGCGCTCGATCTGATTAGCAACAAACCGTATGACCTGCTGATCATGGATCAGAATTTTTCTTTATCTGATAAAACTCCGCTGATTCTATTTCTCTTACAAAAAACAAAAACATCGATAGAACCTTATCCCCCGATAATACTGGCTGTTCCGGATAACTTCCGGCATCATGAGCATTATCCTGAAGTGGATGACTATATTTTTGAAACCACCTCGGATAATGAAATTGCACTTAAAGTGAGTACTTGCCTGGAGGCTATGAAATACCTTTCTATTGAAACTCAGCAATATTATGAATCATCGTTTGATGAGATACGTGAAGTACTGGAAAGAGAATTATCTAAACGAGACAGGCAACTGACTTCGAATACCATTTTGCTGATGAAAAAAAATGATCAGTTGTATTATGTATATGATTTTTTAAATAAAATGGAAAAGAATCCAACGGAAGAAGGTTTTGACCGTTTAAAGAAACAGATCCTTCAGTTTTTAAATGAAGATGAATTGACAGAATCTTTCTTTTCCTATTTTAATATAACGCATCCCGAATTTTTAAAAACGCTTGATAAATCTGCGTCTCTCTCTTTAACAGAAAAAAAACATTGTGCATGTTTGAAGATGGGACTGGATAATAAGCAGATCGCTTCTTTATTTTCTATTGATACGGGCAGCGTAAAAAAAGGGCAAACAAGGTTAAAAAATAAATTAAAAGTGACGGGCACGCAATCCCTGAGAGCGTTTATCAGTAAATTATAAAAATGGAAAAAGATAATCAGCTATTAAATTATATTGAAAACCGGTTTAAATGGCTGCAAGTAAATGGGAAGCACATTATTTATGTTGATCTCAGCGGCGCCAATGAAAATGAATATGTTGCTTGTATTCAATATATCCGGGCTGTAACTTATCAATCTCCACATAATGACATCCGGGGAATTTTTAACCTGACGAATATAAAATTTACACCAAAGATGATCCATTACTCTATGCAGATGGCGAAATACGGAAGCAAAAAAACGATCAAGAAAGCAGGGATTGGTTCTGGTCCATTTGTCATGGCGTTCTATAGAATAACACGCCTTCAAAGCCCAAATACCAAGCTTTGCAAAACTTATGAAGAGGCATTGGAATATGTAAGTTCTTAAAACGTGAGAACGAAAATGAAAATTCAAAAATAGATTCAAAATATTTTTTTGAAAAAAAATCTACTATATTATTTCTGTTTCTTTCACTGTGCTTATCTTTTTTCACAGGCACGATTGGTACTCGGTAATGGCATCACTGTAAATATCACTAACAATGCTTTTCTTGTTATTGATAATTCTAATCCAAATGCAATCACAAGGAATACTTCGGGACATATTATTTCTGAAGGACAATACAACCGCGTGAAGTGGAACGTTGGAACTAACGCGGGAAGTTATGTAGTACCGTTTGGTATTGGTGCATCCTCATACTTACCGGTTTCCTTAACTGCTTCCGGAGCTGCAGGAGCGGGAAGCCTTATTTTTGCAATGTATCCTGTCGGGTCGTGGCTGAACAGCAGCAACCTTCCGGCAGGAGTTACAAATTTTGTCAATAATTATGGAAGTGATAATTCCATGAATGCAATAGACCGTTTCTGGAGAATAGAACCTTCCGGTTATACAACAAAACCGGCATTCACGGATTTAATCCTTACTTATCTCGATATTGAACATACTGCTGCAAGTAACAGCATTATTGAAGCGAATTTAATTGGGCAGCGTTATAATGATGTTTCGAATTCCTGGGATGATTATATGCCGGGCACGGTGATCAGTACATCAACTAATACGGCAACAATTGCATCATTGCCTTCAACAGAATTATATACCTGGTGGACCCTCGTAGATAATCGCTTTATATTACCTATAGCACTTACCGCATTTAATGGTGTATGTGAAGGAGATAAAGTCCGTTTAAACTGGCAGACTGCATCGGAAAAAAATAATGATCATTTTATTGTAGAACGCGCTGATGATGCAGTTCATTTTACCGCTGTACAACAAATTAATTCGCAGGATCCAAATTCGACACGTCCACTCAATTACTCTATTTATGATGATCAACCGCTAAAAGGGAAAACGTATTACCGTTTAAAGCAAGTCGATAAAGACGGCAACTTTTCTTACTCATCCATTGTAGTGGTAAATTGTAAAACAGGTAACATCACTCCTGCTATTTCTCTTTACCCAAATCCTGCAGAGAATGAAATTACAATGGAAATGAATGGAATGAATGGCAAACTAAACCTGGTACTGTATACTATCCATGGACAACAACTTTTAGAAAGAACTGTAAATGCTTCACCCAACGAAAATATACTTGAGCCTCTTGATATTTCGGCTCTTGCTCCGGCTATTTACATTATCAGGATCGATGTGAATGATGAATTTTTACAGGCGCTGAAATTTGTGAAAAAATAAATCCGTATACACTATTGAATTTGACTATCCACTTTGTCTTTAAAAATTTCATTCAAACAAATAAGGGCATTGTTGATCCGTGGACGTCTTTAATAACTCTTCCAACCAATGGAAGTGAATAGTTTTTCTCTGTGGTTGCTGCCAATTGGTATTTCATATTTCCCTAAATTCAATCGGTGATTTTCTAAAGTTGTCACAAAATTTATATTGACAATAAACGAGCGGTGACAACGCACAAACTGGCTGCCGATGAGTTGTTCTTCAATTTTTGAAAGACTGATATATGCTTCCACTACTTCACCTGTTGTAACGATCTTCGTATAATTTCCCTGGGCTTCGCAATATAAAATGTCATTCTTTTCGAAGCGGTATATTTTGCTATCCGCTTTTATAAAAAGTGTATTGTTTATTTCTTTGTCTGCTGTTGAAGTAGTAACAACCGTTTGAGGCACTTCAATAACTTTATTCACAGCTTTTACAAACCTTTCCAGTGAAAATGGCTTAAGCAAATAATCTGTAATACTCAGATCATAACCATCCAGTGCGTACTGCTGATATGCAGTAGTGATGATCACAGCAGGTTTATTTGTCAGCGTTCTCAAAAAATCAATGCCTGTTAAAACCGGCATATTGATATCGAGAAACAACAAATCGATTTTCTCTTTTTGAAGATATTCCATTGCCTGTATCGCATTCTCACACTCCCCCGCTACTTCAATATTTTTAAAATAACTGCAATAGGTGCTCACTATCTGCCTGGCAATAGGCTCGTCGTCAATTATAAGCGCTCTGATCATCTATCTGGCTTTAATGCGTATTACAGAAGTATAAATATTGTCCGAAGTATTAATTTCTATTGTATGCTCATCGGGATATAAATGCGCTAAACGCTTTCTCACATTTTCGATGCCAATTCCCGAGTTGACATCTTTTTCAGCGGGACTAAAATTATTAGTGGTTTTAAATATGATCCAGTCATCCTTAAACGACAGCTCAAAATCAATTTTTATTTTTTCATTTAACAAGTTACGGGAATGTTTAAATGAATTCTCAACAAAAACAATTAAAATAATGGGTGCGATCTTTATTCCATCAATCGCAGGCTCGTCAAAGTGTATATTTACTTCCAGGCGCTCGCCTATTCTTATTTTTTCAAGGTCGATATAATTCCGGATGTATTTGATCTCTTTTTCCAACGGAACAAAGGTCTGGTTGGTTTCATATAAACTGTAACGTAATAAATCTGATAATTGTAACATTAATGACGGCAGCAGATCCGACTTGACAACAGACAGTCCATATAAATTATTCATCGTATTAAACAGGAAATGCGGGCTCACCTGTGACTTAAGGAATTCCAACTCCAGTTCAATTCTTCGTTGCTTATCTGCAGCGATCTGTTCTTTCCTGAAATAATAATCCTTTCCTGCTTTTAATGCGGTGATCAAGGTAAAGAAGAAGAAATTGAAAGGTATCACCTGGAATATTTCCATGAAATTATAACCCGGTAACTTATAATATCTATAGCTGAATACCTGTGATTTTGAAAGTAATAGCACCAGCACCATCCCAATGATGATATATAAAAAATACCTGGAACGGGCAACAAGCGCGGGGTAAAAAAGGAACGTGAGTAAATATGCAAATATCATATACGCCATCTCCCGTAGAAAAAAATAATAAATAAAGGGGCGATGAAAAATATCCAGGTTCGCGGCAAGGCTGTCAAAAAAAATAAATACGCACCAGAATGCGATATGCCAGGTGATGCGGTACCGCAATAGCTTTTCAATCTTATTCTCTAATGAAACCTTCATTTAATAAAGGTAATGTTTCCACTGTGATATCATACAGGTTATGATGAAAGCGCTCATTTGCGTGATCAAAATGCCGTTTTACATGACGATGCTCTTTACAATCAAAATACTGCATTTCATAGTGCAGATAAGTGTCTACATCCGGTAAAATTTTATGTGTAGTTCAATTGTAAAACCTTTGCATCATAAAATTTAAACAAATGAAAAACACAGACATCACGAAGGCATTTTGCATCGCCTTATTATTTATCCATCAACTCTCTATTGCACAATCAAATTGGAAATTAACAAAGGCGAAAGACGGCATCGTTGTTTATCAAACACAAAAAGCACCGTCAAAAAATTTAGACTCTAAAGTTGAATTGATCATCAATCACTCAACAGAAGATATTCTCAACTGCCTCACTAATTTCGATAATTACAAGATGTGGAACAGCAATTGCACAAGAAGCAAGCTGATCAAAAAAATTGATAATAACCATTGGATCTATTACTCGGTTTTTTCTGCGCCATTTATCCAGGACAGGGAATTATATGCAAAAGTAACTCTGACCACCACTGCTGACAAAAGCATTATACATATGGAAGCATGCCCGGAATTTGCTGCAATTAATAAAGACTGCATCCGGATCAATAATTTCTACTGCGATTATATTTTAAAAGATTCCGGTGGCGGAAAAACCAACATCACACTCACTACTTCGATAGATATGAGTGGAAGCTTGTCTGTGTCAATGGTCAATAAATTTAGTGCAGGCTCCCTGCTCACTACATTCTTAAACTTCCGCGAGCAATTAAACAAATCAGTTTCAAATTAAATCAATTATAAAATTTTAAAAACAAAATCATGAATGCTTTATTTTTATTAATGTCCATCTTCGTATTCAGCTTCCTTCTTGCATTTGGAGTATCATACCTGATCGTAAAAAAGGAGGACATCAAACTCAAAAGATTATACACTAAAAGATTTACGTTTGCAATGTTTGTCTACAGGTGCAGGTTAGCCATCAAGAACTTTATTTTAATTTCCATCCTTACAACAATTTCCCTGTATGTTATAGGTGATAGTTTTTTCAGTTTCGCATCTATATCTTTTTGGAAATTTTCATTCCTGTTCTTTGTGATGGTAGCTGTTGATGATGTATGGTTTTATTTTATTCACCGGCTAATGCATATAAATCGCTTCTTATATAGAAAGATACATTCGGTTCATCACAGGGCAGTTCCTCCAATCCCCATGGATTATTTATTTGCACACCCCATAGAAGCCATGGGCGCTGCATTTGGATTGATCATCGGTGTAATTGTTTTAATATTGATCTCAGGGAATGCCAGTATTTATGTATTAGCTGTTTACTCTTTCTATCGCACCATACATGAACTCGCCGTTCATTCCGGCTTTCAAATCATCCCGGAAAAATATCTTGGATGGATCGGAAGCTCTCATCATCATTTCAAACATCATAAATATCATAAAGGAAATTACGCCTCTGCATTTACTTACCTGGATAAGATCTTCGGCACGGAAATAAAGGAAAAAAGTAGCTGACTAATTTTTGGTTTAATAAAAGATACTCCGCAAAAAAATTACGGAGTATTTTCATATCCTTCGAAACCTGAAGCTATTTTTTATCATTATTTCTACGCGCTAAAGCAATAATAGCACCCAATAAAACAATGCCACCTACAACGGCGATGATGATCATGGTATTATTATTATTCATGTCCGGGGTATCCTGGCTTGTTGTAGTCGTAGTGGTGGTTGACTTTTCACTTTTAGTGTCGGAGTTATCAGTAGTTTGCCCCATCAATCCAATGGTAAAGAAGGACATGATTACAAAGATTAGAACTTTCATGATTTTTCGTTTTTAGATGATTAAATAAAACCTTACTGTTTCAACTCAACATTTCAGCCATAAAACTGAACTGTTTATTTAAACAGCCCTAAAAGGAAATTGTTTTTATGATTTTCAACAATAAAAATTGAGATGGATAATTCTTCACTGAACTCATCAATAAAAAATTTTGTATTTTAGGACATGGGCTTAAAACTGAAGCATGTTGATTATTTCAACAATAGCATTTTATTAAAGCGGGCATTCATACTGTTCTATCTTTTTATTTTTCCGGCAATGATCAGAGCGCAATCAGCCATTTTCCCAAAAATAAATCCCGCAGAAATTACGATTGTACGGGATAGCTTTGGAATACCGCACATATTTGCTAAAACAGATGCGGAAGTTGCTTATGGTCTGGCGTGGGCAAATGCCGAAGATGCATTTTTTGAGACACAAAACCTGGTATACGTTGGCAAAGGCATGATGGGACGAAAAAAAGGAATTGAAGGCGCAAAGGCAGATTATTTCATTCACGCAATTGCCGCTCGCCGGTTAGTGGAAGAACATTTTGAAAAGGACCTTTCACCTGAATTTAAAAAATACATGGATGGATATGTGCAGGGCGTGAATGCATATGCCGCTTCACATCCAAAAGAAGTAAAGCTGCCGAAAGCATTTCCTGCTACATCCAAAGATATTATCACCTCTTTTGTAGTGACCATGTCGTTTCTGAATAAAGCGCAGAACGCGGTAGCAGATGCAGTGGATGGAAAATATGATACCGTAACGATTAATATGCCGGACGAACCACGGTTGCCTGTTGGTTCAAATGCATTTGCTTTGAACAGTACTAAAACAATAGACGGAAAAACATATCTCTGTACGAACCCTCATATGGGCTTAAGCGGTCCACTTTCCTTTTATGAAGCACATTTGCATAGCGATGAAGGATTGAATATTGAAGGTGCATTGTTCCAGGGATTGAGTTCTGTGAATATGGGTGCAAATGAAAATTTAGCGTGGGGAATGACGTGGAATCACTTCGACAGGCTCGATGTTTACAAGCTAAAAATGTCGGAAACAAAAAAATTGATGTATGAAATGGATGGGAAGTATTATGCTTTGGAGAAACGTCCGGTATGGTTAAAAGTAGGATTAGGAAAACATCATCGGATAGTTTTACCCGTTAAGCAAATGACTTTTTGGAGTGAATATGGCTGCACGGTAAAAAGTAAGAAGAGCAATAACTATTATGCGATTCGCTTTCCGGGCAACCAGACAATTAAGGCAGCGGAACAATTTTATAAAATGAACAAGGCGCGTAATTACTCAGAATTCATGGACGCATTGCGTATCCATTCGGTTATCTTATTCAATATCGTTTATGCGGATAAGGATGACAATATTTTTTACCTGGAACATGGAACGCTTCCAAACCGTGATACATCTTTTAACTGGAAAGGATTAATGGCGGGCAATACCTCTAAAACTTTATGGACATCCTTAATTCCAATCGACAGCATGCCGCATACGATCAATCCGGCGTGCGGATATGTTTTCAATACGAATAATACACCTTTTAATTGTTCAGGAAAAGATTGCAGCCAGGAATACACCTATTATCCAAAACGACTTGTAGATGATCTGCCGGGCAATAACAACCGTTCCAGCAGGTTTACAGAATTAATTTCAATGAAAGATAAATTCAGCATGCAGGATCTGGAAAAAATTAAGTTTGATGTAACGCTTTCACACAAAGGAGGATTTGGCGAATCTGTAGAAAGTATATTTCATTTGGATGCAAACAAATATCCCGATTTAAAAGAACCTATTGAAATTCTCTCTTCATGGAACCGTACTTGTGAGATCCATGAATACGCACCGACTATCCTGGGATTGATGCTTACTGAAATCTTTACACACCGCGGTCTTGATGATGCTTATTTTATTAAAGGTTTTAATATTAAAGAGGATGAATGGATAAGCACGATGAGAAATGCCTGTGATTCTTTAAAAAAATATTTCGGTACGGTAAAAGTGGAATGGGGCACGATACACCGTAGTATTTGCGGTGATAAAAATTTGCCGTTACGTGGATTTGCTGATATGCTCAGTCCAAGCTATCCTGTGCAAAACAAAAATGCTTTTACCTTTTCACCGAAATACGCCGATACATACATGCTCTTTGCATCGTTTGGAAAAGAGGGATTGGAGAAACTGAGCGCCTTGCAGCCATTGGGCAATTCGCTGAATCCTGCAAGCAAGCACCATAACGACCAGATGGAACTTTTTAGCCGCCAGGAATTACGACCCTTAAGTTTGAAAAAGGAAGATGTGATGAAGAAAGCGGAATCCGTTTATCATCCGAAGTAAAATAAAAGTGCATTTGATTCTGAAAGAATAGACCGGAATTTTTTTAATAACAAATGAAATTAAAAAAGCCGGCATGATGCCGGCACAGAGGAAAATATGTTTCTATCAAAGGGGGTTCTAAGGATAAAGCTTTACGAACTTTCGCAAAGCACTGCTTTCGCTTGTGTAAAACTGGACAATATAAACTTCAGCGGATAATCCATTTTCATTGATCGGTAATTCATTCACTCCTTCTTTTAAAGAATAAGAATCTTCAAAAATACTGATGAAGGTGGGTGATATTATTTTAAGCGGAAAGACGCTTTATTATTAGAGCACTAACGGGGAGGCATGCAAATGCTCTCTTCTCAGGCTTACAAGTGCATTTTTAAACCAATCCAAGTCTGGTGTTTCTTTTTCAAAAGCATAATTTCTGTATTTACCTGGCCTTTTAGAAATATCGAGCAGGATAGCCAACGCCTTGCTGATATTAATGAAATATGTTTTATGATAACCGATATTCGACCTGCGCTTTATATATGCTTTAAACGCTTTCAGGTGTGCGAGATAAAGTTCAAAGTTTTTTATTTCGAAGAGAATTTTCAGGACTAAATATTTTGCATTCAGGTTCCAGATCGCATCCTTGAATTCATGCGTCAGTAATATCTTGAGGGCTCTCTCCGGCTGGCCATTGCTGTATAATATTTTGGCATTGTTAAAGTCGATCGTATTTTGCCTGTATGGCTCATCAATCAGCCGCGCATACTGATTCATAAACTTTTCTATTTTATTAAATTCTTTCAGCTTAATTCCCAGAGCGACGATGTTCGTAAATATAAAACGGTTGATCTCGTTGTTCATTAGCAGGTATCCTTTTTCGACAGAATATAAATAGAGCTCAAACGCTTTCTGCGTATATACGGATTGATTGTAATTGGATCTTTTGATGCAAAAGTTGATCGCCAGGCGGTACAGGTCATTGAGGTCGTGGTGTGAAAAAAGAGATTCATTTTTTTTGATATCTCTAATAAAGTCATGGAAAGCATTCTCGTTTTCCACGGTTATGACAAGATAAATGTTGTAGTATATTCTCACTTGCGGCAATTCCAGGAATGCGGAACCCGGAAGCAATTTCAAAATAGAATCGAGTAAGAAAGGATCGATCTTTATTTCGGTATTTTTCTGGTAGGATTGGATGATACAGGCATACTTCAGAAGTTCTATGATCGAAAATATAGTAGCCGTATTGATGATCTCCTTCACATTAAAATCTTTATCGCGGTTGTTCCTGGAGTTAATTAGAAAATACTTTGAATGGAGCTGGAACATATTCAGATAATATTCTGAGTTGTGGAGCTGGGTTGCTTCGATAAGCTTGATCCCCTGTTCAATATGCTGGTTAGCGAATTTATAAAGTTCTTTGTCTGTATAATATTGTGCTAAAATTTGTTCCTGCAGCGAAGGGTATGACGGCAGGCAGTTAAATAGGATAAAAGACTCGAGAATTTCCGTTGCCATCCAGAGCAAGTGACGGATCCTGAGATCATTAAATTCAGCATCCGGGTAAATGTATTTGTGGGTTTTTTCCTTGTTTACCGTATGCACGTTTATCGCCGTTCTGCTATCAATAAATCTGAATAAATGAACAATGTCTTCATTTTTATTGACAAAATCTGAAACTATCCATTTCCGCAGTTTTCGCCTTTCTTCCAATGAAAACTTAATGAATGCCTGTACAAATTTAGATTCGAACATCTTATTATAGATTATTACTTCCCTTAAAAATCTGACAATTAATGAAATTTGTAGCAGGAAAGTAAGAAAAAATATTTAATATTTGATATGGATCACAAATATCACATTACGCAGACTATGAAAACCTTGGGAAAAATCGTTTTATTGTTTTGCGGGGGCACATTGCTCTTCTATAGCTGCCTTAAAAAACCGGTCGAGTCAGTACAAAGAAAGATCAAACAATCCAACAAGGTTTACGACGACAATGTCAACGGCCGGAGAGCCGGGGGAAACATTGAAGAATCGAATAATTTCTTTTATAATTCCGATGGCACCTTAAACAAGGTAACGGTGTATGATGATACCACGCCTACCGCCACATTATTAAAACAACTGGATTTTGATTATTTACCGGACAGGGTAGTGGCGCATACTTACAATTCCACAGCTGGGTACAGGCTACTGCAATTTGTATTCAATTCAAAGAAACAGATCATACAACTGATCGATTCACTCGGAAATGGATTGTATATCACTTATACGGATGATAAGATTACGCGCATACGCGATTCGTCGGGAGTGGGTATCAATGATTTTGTAAATTTTATTTACGATGCCAGCAACAATCTTTTACAGTATGAATTAATGATCAACGGTAATCCGCCGATCGGCAGGGCAACGCTGGAATATAGTACTGATAAGATCCCAAGCGAATTAGACACTCGTTTCTTCAGCAAGGATATTAACTTTATCTACATAGGCGGATTAAACCTGGTAACAAAACTCGGATTAAACCTGGGAATAGATAATGAAAATACGCTGATAAAAAGAACGGAAACTGCTTTGGCTACGAGCCAGGTGGTTGAGGTTTACAACTTCAGATATTTTTATAACACAAGCCACGAAATCATAAAACGAAACATGTCATGGAGTACGGATACCTTATTCTATCAATTTAAGTATTAGATTTTTTTAAACCATTAAATTCAACGCTATGAAAAAGATTTTAATTTTACTCGCCTTCCTGCAACTGATCCATTATAGTTATGGACAGTTTGTGGCTACTGACAACTATGTAGATGTAAATACCACCAGATTTTATAATGATGCTTCTGGGAGCACCCCTATTCCCACTGCTTTTAACACAAACGGTACAACTCAAAATGAATACCGCTACTTAGTTAGTACTATGCGTCTCGCCAACAGATTAAAAGAAGTATTTAACTCATTTGTTGTACCGACATCATCATTTTATACTTCTACATTTCCGTCTAGTCCATCAAATCCAACAGGTCTCTTTACGATAGTAAAAACCGCATTAGACAATGGATATACTACTATGCCTTCAGAATCTTTTAATTTCGATCTGAACAAAAATAAACTTCACGCAGTATATGTCCGGCCTACTGCAATAGTAACGGGTGGAAGGCCTATAGTATTATTAACCAATGGAAATCAAGAAGACTTTAAGACTCAGTGGGCAGGTACTTTATTCATTGCTGCGGATTTAGTAATGCGTGGTTATGCTGTACTCATATATGAAAATTTTACAGTAAGTAATAAATTTACTTCTCTTCCTCTTTATTTGAATTCTCCGGGGGTGTATAGTGGTTCATTTGGTCTAGATGAAGCTCACTTTAATGCCTTGACTGCTTTAACCATGGTACACCTTGGTGTAGCTGCAGAACAAATGGTAATAGGCCAAAATACTTCATTAAATTTGAATGCCGATGTAAACAGAATGTACGCTGTAGGTGCAAGTGAAGGTGCACGTTCTAGTTTGGTTCTTGGTTATGCTGACGACGCAAATAATTTTAATGATAATGTCAACTACTTTGCTACTAGTCCAAATCGTACAATTACACAATTCAATAATTGGGGTGGATTTAATGCAAAAAGCCGATGGGTCGATCCCACTAATTATCAAAATAGAATACGAGCATTTATAGGATGGGGTACTAATATGCCTGAAATGCCTATTACATACGTACGCAATCTATATGATGCAGGAGACGTAAATTGCCCTGCATTATTTATTCATGCGGTGAATGATAATTCACAGAGAATAGATATTACACCACCTATTGGTACCGCGACAGTATATTCATATGGTCCTGGCAATTTTACAAATACGCCTACCAATAAACTAACTAGTAATTTGTCAGCCTTTAATATTCGTTTTCACGTGTATGTCAATTGCGCAGCCTTGGGAGAACATTCATGGTTTGAACAATATGGACAAGGTCTGGCTCCACATTATGCAAACGTTGTAACTAATACTAACGCAAATATTAGTACTGCTTATAATAATGCGGTAGTTAATAATATGTTGACCGATATTTATCCAAGGATGGAAGAATACGCCTATATCGGATTACAAATGCTCAGCACTGGAAAAATAATGGGAAATTTTCTAAATAGAGCAACTTCAACTACCAATCCATTAGTTTCAAATGTTTCTTTTTACATAGCACCTCAAATTAATAGATCAGCATCACCTAGCGGTCCAGATGGAGATTATTTTGGCGCCCTTACTCTTCCTCACTATCCTGATGGTAAGTTTGTAAGCAGTGCACTTTGTAGCACACTAACAATTCCTTACACTAGCCCGGTAATCTATAACCCCACTACTTTCATAACAGCCGGCAGACATGCTGCTCCAATCCCAAGTCCTTTATCAGATGAAAAAAAATTAACTATAAAAGGTTTCAACATGTACCCCAACCCAACCAGCAATGAGTTTATGGTGGAAGCAAATAATATGGAATCCGACTATAACATTACGGTCTATAATATGATTGGCGAGATTGTGTATTCTCAAAACAACATTGCCAGGGAAAATCAACTTGTGAAAGTGAACACCAACACACTGGCCAACGGCATTTACAAAGTGATCATAGAAAATAAAGAATCAAAGATCAACAAGTCGATTGTAGTGCAGCATTAAGATCAAACAATACGTATTCTATCAGAGATTAATTTTAAAACTATAAATACAACGCTATGAAAAAGATCTTATTACCATTAATCCTATTACTAAACACAATAGGTATTGCACAGACCAACACGTATATTAGCACTTACAACTATAGAGATATTAATACGAACGGCTTTATTTATAATGCTACGAACGCTCCGTATGTCACCACTAATGACGAGCGATATATGTTGACCAGTATGCAATTAGCAAGCGAGCTAAAAAAACTTGAATGGGACAACACATCAAAAAATACTTCTTATACCTTCTTTAATTATAAGTTGTTTAAAACATCTTACACAACATTTCCGGATACATGCAACAAGATTAACTGGACAATGATTATGGTGCGACCCAACGACTCCATAGTTCGTCCTCTTGTTATTATATCTAATGGAGCGGGTGCATGGCCGAATGGGTGGATACGATACTATTATACCGGTGCAATGGATTTGGTTCAAAGAGGATATGCTGTTGCAATCATCAATAACTTTACAAGAGCTGATATAGCACTTCAGTCTTCATGTTTTAAAGGATTTTTAAAATCAAAATATCCAAATTTTGATTTGAACTGCGATATAGATAATGATAATACCCAATGTTATAGTATATTATCATCGTATCTAAGTTTACAAACCAGTATTGCTGCCGCGAAATATCTATCATTTTATACTACAAGCAGAGGTTATCTTATTAATAGCAGCCAGATCTTTTTTCAAGGACATAGCAACGGGGCCATGCTGGCATATAATTTTGCTTTTGCAGATTTCGGTGTAAATTATACCGGAACATTGATGAATCAGTTAGGGAACTTCGACAATCTCACCTACAATGAGTGTAAAACACAAACTTATACTGTTCGAGGGATTACCATGTTGAGCGGAGAATCCCAAGAATTACAAACTGCGCATAATTGCAATATACCCACACCCCCTCTTGCTTGTACTTTATCGCCATCAGTGTTCACTCTTGGAAATTTTGTAGAAAGCGGAGAAAATAACATTCGTTTATTTATGGTGAATGCAAAATATGATAATACAAATATTATTGATTATAACTCATCAAAACAAACGAGAGTTAATTTACAGGCGAATGGAAATTATGTAAAAATGTTTGCATTATGTGGTCCCTCCAATCATAATATGTATGCCATGAGTTGTTTCGACATTAATAACAATAATGATGTAACTGCCGTGGATTTAAATATCGCTCCCAAGATTGTACCCGCTACTAATCTAAATGGAACTACTTTATTAAGCAGTCTTGAATGGAACGAATTTATACACAATTTGTTTCCATACACGATAACCCTTTGTGATGATTACATTGTGTATAAAGCATGGTCCCGGGAAGTACAGGAAATTGCCGGAAATGCCGCTTTAAGATATTATAACCAAATATTGAATATTCTACCTGCAGATAATACCATAAGTGTTCAATCATTTGATATTAATGGAAATCTGATAACCTGTGCTGAAGCGCCCAAGATAAATAATCCTGATATCAATTCTGCACCTGACGAAAAAATACTGCTGAAAGGTTTCAATATCTATCCAAATCCAACCAGAAACGAATTTACGGTGGAAGCGAATAATATGGAATCCAATTATAACATCACCGTATACAACATGATCGGTGAAGTGGTTTATAACCAAAATAACGTTACAAAAGAAAATCAACTTGTGAAAGTGAATACCAACACACTGGCCAACGGCATTTACAAAGTGATTATAGAAAATAAAGAATCAAAGATCAACAAGTCGATTGTAGTGCAGCATTAAGATCAAACAGCATTGTCTTACACTGAAAATAATAACCCACACATTTTATTGATTAACAATTAATGTGTGGGTTATCAGTGTAGTCCCTGCGAGAATACGACTATATAAATAGACTATTCGTTTACAAACACTTAGATAAAGGTATAAAACTGTACGACAGTTTTTACGTCATTTTTTGAAATTTGTCTTAGGGATATGATTTAACGGTAATAACAACATACCATATAACTATTCAATTGCAGAGTTTACTGATTAGTTTCGATTGTTTAATAAATGAAAAACGGCATCAATCTCTCCATGATAAATTTCAATTGGTTGAATAGGAAAAGAGAGATTAGGAAGTGAAGTTTGTTTTTGTACATACTGATATGCTTCACTCAAGCCTAATGTAGCATCTTTATAAAATTCATAAATATCCTCGCTCTTTGTTATTTCATTAATAGGTATTTCATATACAGATTGTGCATTTAATACTTCGTGTTCTTTATTGGTATAGGTTTCAGTAAGGATAAATTTCTTAGTTATCTTTAATACAACTTTGTTATTAATAATAACCGGAGGTTCTGTTTGAGTAAAATCCGATTGCCCGCCTAACCCGTTAATAGCAGGGAAATCTAATGGGGAAAGATTAAGTTTAACCCTATAACTTCTTGCATTCATTTATCAGTATTAATTTTATTTCAAGTAATTAACAAGTTTTTTTCTAATTATCTTTTCATCTGTTTTGTAATCTCTAATTATTTTTTTCCGTCTATCGTGATTAAAATCAGAATATGAGATTTCAACCAAATTGATATTGTGTATGGGTAATAGTTGCCTTCTGCGCTCATCGTATATTTTTCTTTGCTCACCTCTATGCACTCCACTAACAGTTAAACGGTCAGGCTTATCAAAAAAGGTAACAGTCTCTGAATGCTGCTTTTCACAATACTCTATAACAAGATTTAGTTTTTCATAATAACTGTCTACAGGTAGCTTTCTCGCAATACCTTTTAAATTTTCATCGCCAAGAAGAAAATCGAACTTGTGTTGGCGTAAAGAAACCAAACCTAAAATCTTATCACAAAGGTCGAGTACATAATGTTCATCTTTGTTAGATACAGAAGTATCCTCGTCTTTTTTTAAGTTTGACTTTATTAAACCTGTTAATGAAACAATAGAACCTGAACTATTAAATAAATTAGGGTAGTTCCTTGTTCTGCCCTGAATTTGAAAAGCTGTAATTGCCGAATTATCAGCCTTTTTATACCATCCATTTTTATTCAAATCATTAGCGATGTCTTGTGTTGTCATAGGATGACCTGAATGCATTAATAGTTTTTCTATCGCTGTATGTAAGGTCATCGCAGGTTAAAATAATTTATGTTGTTCATGATTTGCAATTTCCTTTTCATTGAATAGTTCACCAAACTTTTCTTTCCAATATGCATCTAATATTTTCTTTTGGAGCTTACTTTCAGATGTAATTTCTCGAACTTGTTTTTCTAATTCTTTTGCAAACTTATAAGTGTTTTTCGCTTGAAACTTACCTTCTACTAACATTTCTTTTAGTTGTTCAACATATACACTAAAGGCGACCTTATTTCGTTGGGTTTTAACACCTTTTAAACTTTGAGCCTTTTTTAGTCTGGATTCAATGAGTTTGTATGTTGCTCGATAAAGTTCGACTAAAACTTCTTCCCGCTCCTTTTTCGTCTTGTAACCTATAGCTTCAAGGATAGCCTCATCTAATCTTCGTCTTTCTGGATTCACAGTATTAATACTTGATAAGTCACCAAGTTCAGCCTTATAATTTTTTGTTTCACCTAAATCTACTTTTAAATGTTTCAGGTCAATATTGAGAATTAAAAAATCCGACAATTCATATGTTTGTATTTTACCAACCCCATCACCAAAATTTGTTCTAATAATTAGTTGCTGAAAAAACCATGATATAGTAGAATTTAAAAACAGCCATATATTCTTTTCATCGTTCTTTGAATTTACATATACAGTCTGAAAATTATCATTAGCATAAAAATTTCCATAAAATGTTTTACCAAAATCATTAATCATATAGCTAAATGATAACGCAGGCATATTACGTTCTTTTACATCATACCAATGTAATCTGACAGCTAAAGTTTCGCGAAGATGAAATTGTTTTTTTCTTCCACTGATTATATATTGCCAAGCATAAGTCTTTTTTAGTTCGCTTTCTTTTTGATGAAATAATAGAAGATTGTATTTTATATCTTTTGATGATGGCTCATATTTGTTTACATCTTTTGGGCTTGTTAAGATTGGTTTTAAGAATTCATTCTCAATAAGCCATAATTCATTATATTCATTTTTAACAACACGTAAATTTTCAGCTTTGATTGTTTTTTGCGTTACTGTATTATCAGTATTATTAATTATAGTTGCAAATTGTGGGGTAGTTAATTCATCAGTAACATCTTTAACGATAAAAAACTCATTGCACCCAGTTGTGTAACCTCGCCTTATTGTACCAAAAGTAGAAAGGGGTTTTAATAAATCCTGTGACCTTTTTATTATATCAAAATAAATTTTAGGTGCCTTGAGAAAATTGCTCCATTTTGAATATTTTATTAGTAATTCCTGGTTAACACAATTTATACGATAGAATGCATTTTCGATATTTTCATTAGTATTTTCAAATACTTCATGTAATTTATCTACGCCTTTGGAATTCTTTATTGTGTCTGCTAATGTCGAAGTAAAATAAATAAACTTAACTGTGTTTTTATTTCGAGCATCTTCATCTCTTTGCTTTCGTAATATAACTATTGTAGTATTTACAGAAGCGGAAGGGAAAAACCGCTCAACTTCACTATCCATTATGGCTACTATCTCATAATTTCTTAAAAGATAACGTTGTAAATCCACCCCATAATCAGTATCCAACCAACTATTTTGACAAATAAAACCAAGATATCCTCGGTCTTTTAAAAAAATACTTGCGTGATAAAAGAAATACGCATAAATAGAAGTACGCTGTGAAGGTTCAAATCCACATTCTGATTTTATGAGTGCAGTAATTTTTGCTTTACTAATTGTACCATGCATCGTTCCAATATCTTCTTGTCGCGTGTAAGGGGGATTCCCAATTATTGCATCGAATTCAGGCATAGCCTTTCGTTCTAATACGCCTTTTTGATTGTGAAGCGGTATTGATATATTCTTTCTAATTGAAAAGAAATCCTTATTTATTATGCGAGGATAACTTGGCTTTTTTGTGTTTCGAATCGCTAAATTAAGCATACTCAAATATGCTGGATAACCAGATAAATCATTTCCATAGATTTCATTTAATAGGTTTTCATGTCGAATGCCTTTATCCTCTTCTATACATAAATGTTTTTTTCTTTCATAGGCACGAACCAAAAATGTTCCAGAACCACAAGACGGGTCAAAAATTTTATCATTGCTTTTGTGAATTGCAAATGAATTAATAAAATCAATTACATGGGGCGGTGTAAAATATTGTCCGAGCTTATGTCTTTCATCCTCTCGAATTAGTTCTTCAAAAATTCGCCCGATAATATCAAAAGGTATCTTGCTGAAATTGTAATGACCTCCTGTGTCTAAAATCTCTTTTACTAAATCAATGACAGCATCACTTAAAAAAGGTATTTGAAAAATAACATCACTACGAACTCCTATAAGCAATTCAAAGTTTCCTGTTATCTCTTGAAAAGTTTCAAAGTAGTTCCATATAGTTTCCTCTAATTCTTGGGGTGTGCTAATGTTTTCAGGCACTTCCATTGGATATAGTTCGTGCCAAGTTTGATTATCTACATATGCTTTATAAAATATCAGCTTTGAAATCAGCATTAATAACCCAATGTGAGTCAGATTTTCAATTTCCTCAAAAGTGTGCGGCTTATTCCATAATTGACTTGTAGCATACTTTGCAATTTCTTTTTCAAAAGTTTTGTTACTTTTGTATTTATCCCACACCTTGTTGCTAATAGGGTGTGCATAAACTTCAATCAACTTTCGTATTTTAAAAATAAATAGTTCATCAAGTTCACTAAATTTAATTGGCTTACGGTCTAAGATTTCTATTGCTCTTTCAAGATAAAATTCAGCAATAGTTCTAAGTTTAGTAAGAATCTCTTTTGTAGGTGAATAGTTTACACTTAGTCGACTTATATCTGACAAGTTGAAAAATCCTTCGTGAACACTTATTTTTTCATATAATTTATCTTTATCAAAAAATGCACATGCTAAAAAATTACAGTTGCCAAAATATTTGATGTCAATCCTTTGTGCTCGTTCTACCTCTCTAATTAAAACACCATTATCAAAAACACTCTTTCCATCTCTTGCAGTTGGGTCTTTGAGTTCAATAAAAAAAATAGGCTTACCATTTTTATTTTTTAGGGTAATATCGGCACGGTTTTCTTCTTGTATTGCATAGGGCTGAATCCTTCCTTCTAAACCTTTTTGTTTAATAAGTTCAGTAAAGATTGTATTTAGTGTACCCTGTAATTGCCTTTCAATTTTCATAAATATCACTTCTAATTATTTTATTACTTATAAGCCCATTGATTGAATAAGTCGTCTACTTATTATCAAAGCAGAATTATATGCGTATAATTGATTAAGGTCTGAATATTTTATTTGCCGAAATGTCATTACAAAAAGTGAAATCAAATATTCAATAATTGAATTATCACTACTAATCGAAAAAGAGTTATTGCGAATTCTCTTTATTATCTCAAGCATATCAACTAAATCTACTCTTGTAGTAGTTTTGAATCTGTTAGATAACTGAAATGAAGTATCTAAAATTAATTCATCTTCAATTTTATTAAGCTCGCTAATTTCAATATAGAATGGAATATGTTTAAACTTAACTGAGCATTCTAAGGCTGTATGGTCAACAAAAGCATGTCTTATTCCAGTATACCCAAAGTCAATTAAATAAATGCCTTGATTGTCTTTAAAGAAATTTTCAGAATGCAAATCCCCATGACAAATTTTTTGGTGAAACTTATATTTTGCAGACCATATTTTTTCAAAATTAATTATTAGTTCATTTTTCTTTATTTGTTCAGCATTCAAATTCAATATTCGGCCCACTTCCTCAATTGTTTCATTTGCTTTTAAATAAGCAGAATACAAATCACTACAGGTGCATTCAATACTTTCTACTGAATCAATCCATGTTTTAAATAGAGTTATATTAAATACCTCATCAACAATTTGTGTTTTACTTCCATGAAATATATTTTTCTTATTAGATAATATTTCATTATAAGAAAATGATTCAGATGCTATATCTGATATTGCATAACTATATCTTAAACCCTCATAAATCAATGTTTTGTCATATTGACACTCATATTCATTAAATTGTTTATAGCCTTCAATAAATTTTCCAAAACACTCATATTCTTTTAGAATTTTTCTTTTGTCGTCTTTCGCGCAGTATTTAATAATATACCTTTTTTCATGGTCTGGCCCCAATTCCTTTTTGGGTCTGACTTCTATTACTTTACAACCACTGTTGCCATCTTTTAGAGTTTTATAAATTATAAGTGGAGTTCTGAAATTTCTACAAAGTTTCTTTATAATTTTTTCTTCTTCATGTTTAATCGCACCATTTGAAAGTAGTGTACCATTTACAAATCTTATTTCTTCGAAAAAATCTTCTTTACTTATTGAACTTTGAAAATATTCCCCTGTATAATCATTATCACTTTTCAGAGAGAAATATTCAAAATAAGAATAGGAGCTTATTATTTTTGACAGGATTTCATTTAATTCGTCTATAGATTTAATGTCGTTTGTTCGAGGATGAAGCAATAATAAACAGAGCAAATTACCTTCTTGGTTTTTACCTTGCTGGATATCATCACTATATTCTTTAACTTTTTTAAAGATTGTACCAGGTAGAATTGCACTTAATTTCTTTCGAATAGGTTGAATAAAAAATGTTTCATCGTAAAGCACCATTACATTATATGATTCTAATCGGTCATTTTCCAGTTTTACAATAAAATAGCCCTTTATGATTTCAAAATGTTCGTTTAATTTTTGAGTAAGTGCTTTAAATAGTTCATTATAATTGGTTTGCACTTCAATAAAGCGCGTTGTTTCCTGAGTTGTTATTTCTTCTGTCGAAGGAGATTCTTGTTTTTCAAATTGTTCTAATTTTATGCCAATAATACTAAGCTCATTAGTAAAGAAATCTGCTTTTAATTTTGTTGCAAAATCTTTAAAGTAGTATTTATCTTCCTGTGTTAATGAATTTAATTGACTTACAATATTTTTTAAAGCAGGTGCATTAGGTGTTGCATCTTTAAAAGCTAATTCTTTTTTATGTATTAACTCTTTTAGAAGTGTATCTTTTTCAGCGTCTGTCATAATTAATTAATAACCGTAAGTATCTTTACGCTGTTTAAACGCTTTTTCTCCTCCTTCTAAAAGTTCTATAATCTTTTCTTTTACATCATCTACATTGCCTACAACATCAACATTAGATTTACGGTCGTATTTTAAAAACACGTTAAATTCCGATTCTGACAAAACAGGAATATTTGGATTATGTGTTATCAGAATAAGTTGTCTCTCCTGTTTCTGCTTTCTTATTATATCATGAATTTTGCCACTAATGTATTTATTATCTAAATTATCTTCAGGCTGGTCAATAATTAATGGATTATCAGAAACAGCAAAGATTATTGGCAATACAGTTGTACATCTTTGTCCCATTGATAATTCATCGGAATTGCGATAATTTTCTTCTACCATGTTACCCTCGTGAATTCTCAATTTGAATTCAGGCAAATCATCGCAGTATAATTTTTCAATTTCATAAATTATCTCAGTTTCAAATAATGCATTGATTATACTATCAGACCTAACAATATCAATTCCAGAAATTGTTTTGAGCTTATTACTATCCTTACTATGAATTACGTTTGCAAACTCATCTGCTGAAAAATTTTCTACTATCCTTGGAATTAATTCATTGTAACGCAGCCCCGAACCTCTAAGCGCTTCTCTCAATTTGTCTTCAAATGGGGCTGTAATCCCTGAAAAGGTAAGATTTATGACTATTGCACCTTCGAAAGTTTTATTTAGTTCTTTGATTGAGTCAAGTCGTATCTTAAAAATTGCTTGCTTACAATCATTTAATTTATTTACAAGAGAAATTCGTAAAATTTTTAGCTTATCTCTTTTCTCACCTAATTCTACTCTATCTTTATGTAATGTTTCTTTCTCATTCAATCTTTTTGAAAGTAGGTGATATTTGTTAATATATTCTCGATGTGCGTCAAATTTTTGCTTTATTTTAATAAATTCTGCTTGTTGTAAATCTTGAACTTCTGAAAGTTTATTATTAAATCCTTCAAGTGAAATAAGTAACTTATTAATTGATTCAGAAATAGTTTTAATGTTGTTCTGAACAGAACTTATCGCAATTTCAGTTTCAGAAATCACACTTACCATAATTTCCTTATTGATATGAGTGTCCCTATCAGCTTGTGTTTTAGTTAGGATATCAAGTAATTCAATTTCTTTTTGTTCATATTCTACTCGCATTTCTGTAAATGTGCTAAGGAGTTTATTAAGAACCCTTTTTTCATTCTTTCTCGTTTTTTCCTTAATATCAGCTTCTTCAAATTCTTTTTTCTCATCATCTTTTAATCCCGCCGGTTGTTGATTTTTTTGTGCTTCGAAATCAGCTTCAATACCATCATATTGAGCTAAAGATTCTTCAATTCGTAAAAGGCGTAAATTATATGTTTTGATATCTTGGGCATTAGCATCTAAATCTATTTGAAGTTGCTTTATAGTATTTTCAAATTCCTTTATTTCAAACTTCACTTTTTTATCTAATAATTGTAATCTTTCCTTATCTGAACGTCCAATTTCTTCAATCTTACCAGTTTCATAAAAATCGCATTCAATATCATCAAAGATTTTATCAATTGAAACAAATTCGGAATTAGGGTATTTATAAGGTTGCGGCTCATCATTGAACGTTTTAGTTAGTCTATAGAAAGCACCATCTTTTCCTTCAAGTTCTAAAGTGATTTCACCTGTACCAAGATTATTTTTAAGAATATTATAAACGTTCTTATCATCTTCAGCATTTTTACAAATTGTCGCTTTTATTAGATATAAGATTGTTGATTTTCCTGTACCCCTCCCCCCCATAATACAGTTAAGTTTTTCCGAAAACTCAATTTTAGTATCTTCAAAAAAAGGAGAATTACGTATTTCTATGGATTTAATTCTTTTCATGTACTTAATTTAAGTCGTCATCAGGCAACTAATATAACAAAAAGTCATAATACAATTAACAATTTAGATAGTTGTTATCCAATTAATTTCCTTTGTAATTTTATTAGCTCAAGAGTTTCAAATTATTGAAAACTGTAACATTATTCAAATTGAGTTATACTTTAGCTTGGTTAAATACCTCGATTGCAAGATTATTTTGAGAAGGGTAAACAAATTCATCTGTAATTCCAATTTGCATTAACCGTAATCTTATGTGCTCTGCCAGTTTTTTATGAATGTTAAAACATTTACAAAATCTATAATTATATTCCTTCTCCTCGGGTTTGTCGCTTTTATATTCCTCATCAGCTACCATTTCCAATGGCATGGACGGATTAGCATTCCAAAGAAAAACTCCTTCTTGATTTAATATATTCTTACTATTATTCAGCGAAAATAATATTTCCGATTCAACATCCCTATCACTAAAATATCCAATTGGAAATGACATTAAGTGTTCAATCTTTGTCATGTGATAAATTATACCTGAACCCAAGATTTTATTTTTATCAAATACCTTTCTTCCTTTGAAATGCTCCTCCATTTCTTTTCTTATTTTTTCATCATCAGTAATCTTAGCAATCATTCTTACAAGCATTGGGTGTTCCATTTTAGTTAATCCATCTTCTATAATGCCACGTAAACTTGCATCTTTAACGAATTTTTCTTCAATATAATAAACACTCAAATAATCTTCGATTTCAATAGTACCGGAATTAGGAATCAATCCATCAAGTGCAAAATATAAAGCGTTTGGAAGTTTATAAGTCCAATCTAAAAGAGGTGTTGGACAACCATGATGCTGTAAATAGCCCATTACAGAAATTGGATTTAGTGCATCAATGTGATGGGCATTTAAAATATCATAAATTTCAACGGAAAATTTATTTTTACCTATTTCCACTAACTTTTCTAAAAAGGCTTTGTATTGGTGTACTTGAAATAGCTTTTGACTAAGCCACTCCCTTTGTAACTTACTATATAATCTCCACTTTGCTTCGCGTTGTCCTCTGTATATGACATCATCTTTTTTTATAAACTCATCAAATATCTTATCAAACTCCTCTGCAGTGTCAATATTAAGTTGTTCAAAACTATAAGATTTTTGTAGTGTTGTTGAATATTCAGAAATGTATTCAGGATGATAAGGAGGGGGCGACAACTGAGAACCTAATATAGCGAGCATAAATGCATTTACTCTTGGACTTACAGTTTCTGCAAGTACTTTTCCATTTCTGTCCGCTCGAACCTTAATTAAATCTTCTAAAAGTTCTGGAAAAAATATTTTCTCTATACCTCCATTATCTAAATATTCTTTTAAGAGTTTTACTTTTAAATCCAAATTGGATATTTCTCTTGTCGCCATAGTTGAAATCCATAAAATAAAATAGTTAACTTTTATTCATCCACTTTTTTAATGTCTGAGACATTTAATGTAACGATATTAAAATTATGGAAGTCACCATATCTACACGTTGCATACTCGCCCTTCAATTCCCACACTTGTAAAATACCGTATAATTTATCTAATTCTTTATCAATATGCCGTACTCTGTTATTTACATGTATCATAATCAATATTTTTAGTAATAGTCATTTTGTTCAATCTGTAATTTTATCTAAGGCTACATTAATTATTTTCATCAAACTGGATGTATCGGAAATGTATTTTAGCTGCGCATCTAATTCTATTAAATCAGAAGAAAATTTATTGTAAGGCTTTGTCTTGCTTAATTTAATTAATGCCTTTGATGTATAATCCTTGACTTTTTGAAATTGTTTATCAAAAGTTCCTAAATGCTTTGCAAATGTTTCTCCTCTCTCCATTGTCATAGCATTTTGCATGTAATCTAAACTCGCTCCATTCTTACTACCTCTTTCGCAATTAAAAGCTCGTCGAATAAGTGCCTCGTATCTCATTGATTCAACATAATCATTTGCAGTCATATAATCTTTTTTCTAAGTTACAAAAAAAATAAAGAGTAGTTATAGGTTTTGAAAACCTATGTTGCACTTGTTTCTTGCTTGTTAATAAAATCACTAACAAAAGAAATAATTTTAAGAAGATTGCTGTATGTTGATTTAATTTTACTTAATTCATCTTTTATTTCTTGTTTTAATGATGGAAGATATTTCGGGTAATACATTAAGAATAGTTCATAATTTCTTAAGTTTTCCATTTCAGAAAATTTAAACTCAAAGCAATTAGTCAAAATTTCTAATTGTTTACTATCCAATAAAAATGTTTTAACTAAAGGAATTGTAAATTTCTCAAACTCTAATTCCTTATACATCATTTTGTAATTTACATTTACATCTTCAACAAATTGGCTTATATGTCGCGGGAGTTCGCGAATCAATTCCTTACATGTATATTCTATACTACAATGTTCATTCAGAAATTCTTTTTCAAATTTGTCAACGTCAGACTTAATTATTTTTTTTTGGGATGGTTTTAATTGTTCTAAATGTTGGAAATAATCTACAAAATCAGATATTGAAATGAAATTTTCAAAATTTCTTCGGGTATGTAATTTTTTAATTTTTACCAGTGGATTGTCTAAATCATAAAATATCTTTAACAAGTGTGTCAAATCCACAAGCAAATCATAAGACTTTAGTTTAAAATTATCATCGTAACCAGTATGTGCAAACTTATTTCTTTGAATAGGAATATAATATTGGTAATAATCAAAATAGTGACTACTCAGGTAATGATATTTACGAACGGAATCTACTTTTTGAGTTAATGATTTTTGGCTTAAATCTATTTCCGGATTAACTGCTAAGCACATTTCAGAAAATAACCCTTCTATCTGAGGTAATGCCAATGCGTAGAAACTTATCCATCGTTTGCCTTTAAATAATTTTATCAATTCATCATAAATTAAACCCCTATTCTTAGTCAATGGTAATTGTGATGGGTAAAATTTTAAGTCTTGGAAATGTTGCAAGACAGGAATTATTTTAAAATACTCTCTATAGAATTTTAACTTATCGGTTTGATAAAGTTTTTGCATAGCATTCGCTTCTGAAATATTTATTTCATCCACTCGATGCCGACTTAAATTTAATTGCCTATAATCAAAAAAGGATGTTGTGTATGGTCTTGCAAAAAAATAAGGTCTATCATTTAAACTTTCCGTTAGGACTTTAGTTATACCCATCCAAGCAGGACTTACTTTGCTTTTTTCCAAAGCACGGGACTTCAAATTATAAAGTTGGTAGTTTAATATCTCTACTCTTTCTACTAAACATCTATTGTAAAAATCTAATATCGCCCTTTCCTCATGCTGCCTAAGTATTTCACCCTTCTTAATATATTTAATTATACATGGCTGTTCTTCATACCATTGAATTAATTCTGATATCTTACGTAAATCCTTATTAACATCTCCTAAAAGAAGTTGATACATCTCGGAAGGTAGTTTGTCAATATGAATAATAGCAGTACAAAATTTTTCGGTGTAAGTCTGTTTTCTTTTAATTTTGGTTTTAGTATTTCCTGAAACTTGGAGATAGCTTACATTATCTAATTTCAATTTGAAATGTTTTATAACCGATTTGCAGCCATCTTCTATTGAATCTTCGTTAAGTTTAATTGTTTTATTTATAGGTGCTATTTGCTTTAATGTACTAAACAGTAAAGTTTGCATACTTGTAAAATTAAATATATCTTCTCCAAACTGAGATATAAGTAACTCCCCAAAACGTATAAGTTCTCCAACTGTCGTTTTAAATTTATTTAGTTGAATTAAAGGTTGTTTTATTTTGTTCTTTTTCATCAAGAATGTATTTATCAATTTCCCCATGCTTATCTCTAATCTTACTTAGTACATATTTTAATTCAGAAATCCTCTATGTGTTTATTTACAGGCTTGCAACTAATCTGAAATGCACCTACATACCCATCATGCATACCAAATGCACGTGGTCTACCTTCTATTATTTTTCGATTTAAGGAAGCATCTTTGTATTCCCAGTCTAATGGGATATTCATCTGAAATTTACCGGTATCATCAGTATATATTTTAGTCTCCATTAGATTGTAATTGACTTACTTTCCACAACGCATAGTTTAGTTTGTACAAATTTCTAAATGCTATTGTTGAATTTTCAAAAATAACTGCAAAATCAACTGAATGCTTCCATTGTACACGAAATGACCCTAAGTCAATATCATCGGGATATAGAAACTCAGACAAAAAATATTTTCGCATTATTTTAAAAATATTTCCTTTAAACAACCTGAAAAGTTGGGGATGTTTGATTCTTACTTCCTTTGAAAAATGTGAATGCTCAATAAACTCAAATTCGCCAAGCGAGCTCAATTCTAAAACTAATGACCAAAATTCATCTTTCATATTTTTCAAATAAGACGAATGAGTGACGTAAGTTTGTATATATACTCCTTTCTCATCTACTCCCATTTCATACTTTTGATTTGTCTTAATAGAATTAACCTCAGTATAAAGAGAGTAAACTCCAAACATAAACGTGGGCTCTTCCCATGTATCTTTATATTTCCCGTAATCGATGAAAGATTTAAGTATTTCTGCAAATGTATTTGCTGTACTTGTAACAATTTTAAATTCCTCATCTTTGGTTAACTCTTCTGTAGAATATACAAAGTTGGTGAATTTGTTAATACAACTTATCCAAACATTAAATTTGTTGGAATATGTTTCAATATGTTCTTCCATGCTTCCATTCATACTATCAACAATATTTGTTTCTATTCACTAAACTATTTCACACATCTTGTTAAGCCTTAAAACTAACATCTCCAATTCTTCTATTTCAAGGGGATTTAAGACATCATTATGCTCTATAAAATATTTTTCCTCACCGATTTTAATACAAGATATATTCGACTCATCATAACTGAAATTATAAGCCTGTTCACTATTAGAGAATCTATCAAAGTCACTACTACTCCAATTATGACTTTTTCTTTTAGATTGAATATTGCAGAAGTAATAGCGAAGTCCATGATTACAATATACCTTAACTATTTTTTCAGACAAAGACATTAAGGAGACGGCGGCAATTTCATCCTGACCTAATAAATGCATTTGTAAAATAATCTTGTCGATTTTTGTTTTATCGATGAATTCATTTTTAACTACATCCAAGACAACTTCATTCATTTCTTCATTGTCTATAAAATAATCATAGTGGCTTTTATACAATATGGTTCTCTTATAGGCATCGACATTTTCTTTGCCAATGTACTTTTCAATAAAGTCTATATAGTATCCTTCTGTTATAAATCGCCCAGTCCTTTTGTAGATTGCTTCATCGGCAAGTAATATCGGAAAGGGGTCTACTGCTATTCTAAAGACAGCAATGCTGCCAATAGTAATGTCCAAAAAGTATTTAAATTCACTTGTTATTGTTATTTTCCATTTAGCTAAATCATTAGGAGTAATTCTACTTCTCGACACATAGAATGTATCATAACCTTGCTTGTGTACATACTTATTTAATTTTTGTTTTGTCTCTTCAATGGATGTAAAATAAGCTGACATTTGTTCTTTTATGTCCGCAAAAACATTTTTTCTTTTTTCTAATTCTCCTATCATTTGATTATACATTGGAAACCTTTCCATTTTTTTCCACTTCGCAAATTCTTTTTGCCTATTGACTTCTTCATCGTCGGAAAAATATACGGTAGTAGTAGCAATTTCCATGGCTTGTCGAAGAGAATAAAAGGAACAATCAATAAATCCTTTTTCAAAAAGCACTATTGCATTTATAATTAACTTATTTGCTTCTCTAAAAAATTCATTAGAGAACATTACATCTGCTTTTCCAGTATAATTTTGTTGTAGGTTTATTAAGTCTAAATAATACCTTTCTTTCTCTTCAATTACTAATGGTATTATGTACTCCGCTTCTTTATGTTTGGAAATATCAAAACTCATAGCTTGACTTTGTCATTAAAAATTGAATCTTTAATTCGCGTTAATAATTGAGTAGGTTTAAATTCAGATTCTTTAAAATTTATTAAAACTCGTTCAAATGCAAGGAAAGTAATGAAGGATTGCAATACTGCTTTGTCTAACTCTGGACTATTGTAAAAGCTACTGCCTTCTAAATTGTTGACATTATAAACAGCTAAGAATATTAAGTAAGCTAAATAAATTACAAACTTTATATTTTTTTCCGAAATAAGATAATCTATAATATCCTTGTACGTCTCGTTTTGAATTTTACTTGTTAAATACAAAATAACTTTGCTTAGTTGTTCGTGCAATACGATAGCAATAATACATCCGGAAGATATTAGGATATAAGTGCTTGTAGCATTGGTTAATGTAAACCAATGAAAGAAATTATTTAATTTTAATAATGAAGCTGGTATAAGGATGCAACCAATAACGTAAAAAAATAAGTACATCTGTACCCCTAACAAAGGCAATAATATTTTTGAAATAACAAATAATATTAATGCAGGAAAACAAACAGTATAAAAAATAATCTTTGTTATGCGATTATCAAAATAATCATATAAATAATATAAGCCAATACATAAAACAAGCCAAATAAAAAAAATTAAGAATTTGTGATGAACGTTAGAAATGAATTTTAATAAATAGTCAGATAAATACACTACACCAATTACAAATACATTAATTGCAATTAGAAGAAGGGTCGCTGTAAATTCCTTTTTTAAGTTTTTCATTTTCAATTATTCTCACAATATCATTCAATCTTAGTAGCATTTTTCAATTCACTTAAATCTATTAAAACACACAATTTTTTCATTTCATTATAATTACTCGCTTTTTGAAACTGTGCAAATACAACCAAATTTGCGGTTGGAACAAAATAATATGTATTCGAATTGCCTGGAAAAAAAGTACTTATAATACCATTTTCAGTCCTTCCGTTAGTAAACGTAAATGCACAATGTTTATTCATACATCCACTCTCGTAGTATTCAAAATCGTTCATATAATAATTTGTTTTTTAATTTTATAAAAGCAACTGCAACAAAAAAAAGTGCTGTTAAGGCAGCAATTGGATTCTCGATGAAAAAGTCAATTAATCCCAAAGGTGGTTTAGGTGTTTCTTTCTTATCAGAGAGATTATTTGTGATGGGAAGATTTATGGTTTCCCAGAAAATCATCTCTCTCTTTGCTTTACGAAGTACAAGTCTTTTCAAATCTTTATAGGATATATTTATGGGCACATCAGATAAGTCAATCTTGATACTTTTATAATTTCCTTTTTTGTAAAAACTCTCTTTGTTAAAGTCAACCGGGTTGGTAACTTCAATTTCAACAAAAACTTTTTCGCCCTCAACATCAAAAGTTATGTCTGGAATTATTGTATGAAATTTTTGCTCTTTTGTTGGATTTTTATAACTTAATAATTTACTGCCACTGTAAATTTCATTGCTTTCAAATATTATCTGTTTTGCGAGTTTATGAATTATTGTTTCTAATCCTCCAAAACATCCTGTTTCAATAACATGGCGAAAGTGCCATTCATTTATTTGTCCCTGTGCCGCCAGCACGTCTTTACCACATTCAGAACAAATACAATTACATCGTTTGCCGTTTTGAGCTTCACCGATATGAATCAATCGTCCGGTTATTATATTGTTTGCATACTCAATTTGTGGTTTCATAAGTATAAATTCTAAGGAACGTTCCTAACGCACTTATATTAAATTACTTCTAATATTGGATTACTCTAATTTACATAGAAAAGTGTCCATAATTATTTTATTTACACCTACATTTTTCAACATCCTTGATAATGTGCAAATCATCCAACTATTTGATTATTGATAGTTTACGTTATTTTTTAATATGAGCCATTATCTATAATAGTAAACAATTCAATCACATGCAATTAATTTTATTATATTGTATTGACTGTATAGTTCTATAAATAGTGTGTTTTTAAACTTCATAATTATTACAATTAGATGAGGAAGCAGGATTATTATCAAATTAAAAATGAGTTTGAAAAGAACTATCCTGTCTTTATAGCATTCTGTTCGTCTTTATTAGCTTTCTTCTCTTTCTTTCTTCAATTTAAGGACATGTTTTCCGGCTGGAATATATTATTTGCAGCATGCATAGCTTTTGTACTTTCAGTCGCGATTTCGTGGTTTTTATCTAAAGCTCTTTATACGTTCATAAGAAAACAAAGTTTTAATAAAAACCGTACCTCTTACGATATTATTGAAAGTTGCGATGTGTGCGAATTTTTAAATAATGATTTTACTTATGCTAAATATAAAAGAATTGAAAAGATTAAGATTAATGTAGATGTAACGACACAAATAACATATAAATTACCAAGTGTTACTGCGCCAGGCTCTATACAAAACATAAATTGCTATGTGAATAACAAGCGAGTTAGTTATACGTATCACAAGAGATATGGTGAGGATTTATATGGCTATTTTGTTAACCCCGAGGAATTTCAAGAAGGTTTAGATATTTCATGGGAATTCGACATTTTAAATTCATTTACCGCTGAAGACAATATCAGGGTTCGCTCATTTCGTGCTTTAAAAAAATGTGTTATTAGAATCTTATTTAATAATTTTAATCAGTTGATAATTGCAGAATCATACAAAATGTACGGTGATGATGATGAATCATTTACAAAAGGAGACGTTGATATGCAGTCTACAAATAAACAAATAATAATTGAAAAGGATTTTTCCAAACAACTTGATGGAGGAAAATATCGATTTGGAATCCAATGGGAAAGCAATGAAGACAGAAGTATCATATCATAATAAAAAATTTGTTCTACAACCAACGAGTATTTGTAATCTCAATTGCGAATATTGTTATCTTCCGGGCAGGGATATTCTAAAATATTTAAATCCGCAAGTCTGCACTGAATTAGCAAATTATATTAATTCCACTAATGATTCCTATGAAATTATTTGGCACGGAGGTGAACCATTAGCTTGCGGACTTAAGAGGTTTTCTGAGTTATTTTTAACTTTCAAAAATTGTAAGTGCAAGCATACTATTCAAAGTAATGCAACATTAATTAATAATGAATGGTGTAACTTTTTCAAAAAAAATAATGTAAGTGTTGGAATTAGTATTGATGGAAGTAAACTATATAATAAAAATAGAATTAATTGGAACGGTGCTGAGTCTTATGACTCAACTATGAAAGGAATAAAGACGTTGCTCAGCCATAATATAAATTTTAGTGTAATATCTGTAATTTCTGAAAAACACTTAGACCATGCTAAGGAGTTATATGATTATTTTTTAAACTTAGGGTGTTGGTCATGGGGACTTAATATAGAGGAATTTGAAGGTTCAAATACCCGCAGTAATCATTTTAATTCGCATAAGATTAAGAATTTCTGGAAGGAACTTTATTATTGTTGGCAATCTAATCCCAAAATTAGAATTCGAGAATTTGATTATGCATTAACTTGGATGGATAGAGTTTGTAACCAACCTGAATTTGAAGTAATAAAAAGAGATTTTGAACTGTTTCCTTCTATTAGTTGCAATGGTGATATGGTTTTACTATCGCCCGAATTTTTAGACGTTAATATATTGGGACACAATTTTATTATAGGAAATGTATTAGTTGAAAGTATTGAATCCTTATTAAAGAATTTAGAATCGTATACTTATATTCGAGAATTTACAAATGGTATTCTAAAATGTGCAGATGAATGCGATTATTTTAGTTTTTGCGGAGGCGGATATGCGAGTAATAAATTCTTTGAAAACGGAAGTTTAAATACTACTATTACACAACATTGCCATAACTCAAAAAAAACTTTAATAGATACTATAACTAAAATTATTTAAAATGAATAAAGTAATTAATCAAGTTGTTAAAAACAAGGAGAAGATTTCTCAGTTAAAAAACAAAATTAATAAAATCGATTCCTCAAATTTAAAGATGTCGTTCTTAAACACGAAACCGAAAATTATAATTGATAAGACTTTTTCTGATGCTTCAGAATTTTGGTCTTCTCACGACAATCACAGAGACTAAAGGAAATCACCATACGAGATTTTGAGTAGGGCGGTAACCAGTCACCTGCACTGCGTTCTAAAAATATAAATAGATAATAATTCTGCGAAATTGATAGGGCCGATAGGAGAAGCACTTTTAGTTTAATCTATTTGTAATTTATATCAATTAACTCTATCATTGTTACTTGTAAAGCAATAGAAAGTTTATGTAGTGTAAGAAAAGTTGGATTAGTATTTCCCGCTTCTATTCTCGCTAAATTAGATTGTTCAATATCGCACGCATAAGCTAATTCAGTTTGCGTTAAACCCTTACTTGTGCGCAATTCTGCGACACGTTTTCCTAAATTCTTTAATACTTTTTCATCCGACATCGGACGAAAAATGAACTAAAAATTAATCTATCCTTATATCATTTATGATATATTATTTGTATATTACATTATTACAAAATCCAAATATTATGAAAAGTTTAAAGTGTCTCTTGCTATTTTTTATTTCCATGTTTATTCTTTGTTGCAAAAAGCCAACGAATAATAATACATCTTCTAATTCTCTTCCTGTAATTGTTGAACTTCAAAATTCCAATATCCAAGTGACTTCATCTGTTTCATGTACTGTGACTGCTTCAATAACATCCGATGGCGGCACATCAATTACAGCAAAAGGGTTTTGTTGGAGCATCAATCATAATCCCACAGTTAATGATAACAAAACTAATAATGGAACCGGCATAAATAGTTTTACATCTCATATAAATGGATTGCATCCAATGACGACTTATTATTTACGAGTATATGCCACAAATGCAAACGGTACTGCATATAGTAATGAAGTAAGTTTCATCACTAATGATTCAATTGTAGCTCGTGTGCCGACAGTTTTAACCTTAACATACGCGTTTAATTTAATTAGTGAGTTTACTACCGTTTATTCACGATTAGTAGATAGCGGAAGTGTTGATGACAGCGGATATACGACATTATGTTGTAAAGGTGTAGTATTTTCTACACAACATAATCCAACAGTAGATATGATGGGAACTCCTCCTGCGGGTGTAGATTCCGCAGCCGGTTACTTTTATACAAATTTATTTGGTTTAGCACCTAACACAACATATTATGCAAGAGCTTACGCTACTAATGCAGTAGGAGTAGGTTATGGAAATGAAATTAGTTTTACCACTCCACCACAATCTATAACAGATATAGATGGGAATCTATATGCTACAGTTCAAATTGGTACACAAACTTGGATGAAAGAAAACTTACGAGTAAAAAAGTTTAATGACGGAACTCCTATACGTAACGTAACTGATGATAATGCTTGGTCAGTACTCACAACACCAGCCTGGTGTTATTTAAATAATGATGCTAATAATGATAACATATATGGCAAACTATACAACTGGTACGCAGTTAATAGTTCAAAAAAAATATGCCCTGTTGGATGGAGGGTATCGGCAAAGACGGACTGGTTAACTTTACAAAATTATGTTGGTTCCAACGCAGGAAAACACTTAAAAGCAAATAGTCCATTATGGAATACCAATACAGGAGATAACACTACTGGATTTACTGCACTACCGGGTGGCAACAGAACACAAACTGGTGGATGGCTTCCTGTTGGAAATGCAGCTTCATTTTGGACTTCAACTATCTTTAATTCTACAATCGCTTATAGCATTAATTTGGGTGCGCTTTCAGATAGCCTTTCCATTATTTCTTTATTTGATGATAAAACTGGAATGTCTGTGAGATGTATCAAGCAGTAAAGCGTTGAAGCGTGTTTATGTGGGGAACTTTATTACTTCGGTTCCACACCATTTTAAAGTGCATATTTTTAACGATAAAACTGTCATTGCCGTTTACATGATTACTAAATGAAAGCCTCTTAAATAAAGGATATGACAGTTTTTGCAGTACTACTCAAAGCTAATATACCTATCCAACGACTTTAGTATATCAACATACAAGTTTCCAAGGAAAGTTGCGTATTTGTAAGGTGTGCTGTTTGTTGTATCGAATTTGGACAGCTTGTCAATTACCCATTGCAACTTCTCCATGCGTGTACACATTGCTTGCAATCGGGCAGTATCTAAATACAATTCTTTGACGCTACCTATATATTGCCTACCAATAATATTATCATCGTATTTGAAAAGGCGCTTCCAAATCCAATCTACGACGTGTTCATAATCGCTGTCTTTATCGCTTAAGTTATAGTTTGTTTCCATTCTTCTGTTTCTATTAAATATTCAAAAAACATTATTGCAGAAATAAAAAGTAAGGCAAAAACAAATTCTGTAAATATTATTAGCTTGACATGAACTGAAGTTATCGTGTAGGGACGTAGTTGTATTGCCGGTGATATCGTCTACCGTCCACATGTCCAATGATTAGGGTTGCCTTCAATCTTATTGAAGAACTCCATGAAACTTTCAAGATTATTTACATACATATCTTTCCGAATCATGATGCTATATTCATAATCAACATTTATATGGATTTTTTTTATTTTACCTTTTAATGGGTTGAAAAAATGTACAATTACATCAATTACATCATCTGCGTCATTGTAATGCTCTTCAAAATGTAAAGGTTCGGACTGAAAATCATGTACTATTGTTCTAATCGACTGAGCGAGTGCGGAAGTAGTTTTGTCGTCATGATTTGGACATTTGTTTCTCACAGGAGGTATTACCTTTACTTTTTGTTTGTGCTCGTTTTTCATAATATTTATTTTAATTGTTATTAATAATGTGTTGGCGATTTAGTTACTCGACAAATCATTCATGTTTGTTTGCAGTTGCCTTTCTTTTTCTACGAGGTCCTCTCGTAAAAATGGATTAATAGCATCGCGACTATTTATTATTTCGAGTTTCAAATTTGCGTTGAGCAGATATGATGTTTCTCCAACAAAATCAATAAAGTCGTAGAATGTTCGTATACATAAAACCTTTTTTTCCGAATTATAGCTGCCGTTTTGAGTAACGTCAATTATAATCCAATTTATTTTATCATACCCAATTACAAGCGTTAGAATAGGATGGGTGTTTGTTTCGATAGGTGTGTCACCTTCATAAAAGAAAATGGCTTTGTTTCTCACATAAAAATAAGTTTCCATTGAATCTAATAACTGAAGGTTATTTTTATCCTTTCGAGGTTTAGGTTTTTTAAAACCGAAATACTCACAAGCCTCTGTACTCAATTTATCGAGTTGTAAAAGGAGAATTTTATTCATTTCTTCTTTTTCTTTTGTTTGCTGAAAATCATTTTTTTTGTCTTCTGTAAATTTGTTTTTTGTTTTCATTGTTTTTATTTTAAAAGGAGTAATGGCTTTAATAGCCCCGTAAGAATTAGAAAGGACATGTAGTTGTTTACAAATATGCTCTGCCTGTTTATCCGTTTGTAGAGGAACCTGGTGTCGATATTAATATATTTTATACCGTTGTAAGGCTGCTTTAAGATTATACGTTTATATCCTTTACGGTTATATTCTACATTAAAATAATTCAGTGTGACTTCAGTGCAAAGGCAAAGTTCCGCTGAAGTTTTCTCGTCATGCTGACGATTTACCCGGTATAGGTACTTTTGAATTTCATTTAGTTTTTCAAATATTAATTTGTTAATTGGGGAGTAAACTTTTTTATAATTTTTAAGTGCTAACCGAAAATTATATTCAAATTCAGCGTACAAATTAAATGCAATAATGAAGGCTCGAAAACTATTTACAGTTACAGTATTTCCTTTCACAAAATAATCCGACTTATTATTAACATCCGTTTTTATGTTTTCTATCCCGTAATAAGAATGACGTAAACATATACGTACAGTATTGTTTTTCTTAAAGTGCTCTTCGTAAGGAATATTTAATAGTTCTAATGTCTCAGCAATTGCATAAGCTAATTGAGAATCGTTTTGGTCTTTAGTAAAATCATAATGCGATTGATAAATTTTTCTCCTCCACATATTAAGCATGTTAATTAATTTCTTTTCGTTTAACTTTGTTATGTATTCCATTATATTTATTATATTTTAAATTAAAATGTACATTCTTATTCTTTATCTTAATGATAAAATTGTACAATCAGCGAAAACACAGTTCCCATTCTTGTTCAATTTTATTCCTCACTTCAGCGTGGTAGCCCTTACCGTGCATATCAATTAGCCGCCGTAGAACATTCCGCTGATAATTCATTTTCCTTCTGTTCTTTTCTTTTAAAGCAGTCCAGTAGTGATGATTATCACCATGCGACTGTAAATGTTTTTGTAGGGACGTAAGAACCAATCCTTCTGTGTTAATTCGCTCGAAAACCAAAACATCATCCCATGCAGTTATAAGAAGTTCTTTTAACTTGTATACTTTATCGTAATTCAACAAGTCATCTACAGTAGTTATCCCGTATGTACATCTTAGTTTTTGCATGACTTTCCACTTATCTTCAAATCTGAGCAGGAAATATGGAAGGTCATACTGCAGCCCTTTGTCATAACATTTAACTGTGTGGTGCGAGAGTTCACAGTATGCGCCTAACTTTTTTCCAGTTTTATCCCTGCTATAAGGACAAAACGGTTGATTCTGGTAATTGATAAAACTATTTCCAATCGTAGCCGAAGGATTAAAACTTACATGTATATTAACACCCAGCTCAATGTTTTGAATTTTTATTTTCCTTGGATTCAGTTTTAATTTACTGCAAACAATTTCTGCTTCATCTGCAAGGGCGTTAAACGTAAACAGCTTCCAGTTACTCCCCCCTTGACTGGATTTATGAAAACTTCCACGGAAGTTCAAGTAGAATTTGCGTGAATTGTCTTCTTTAATCACTTCGTTTACATCCAATCTATACTTGCGCCACAATGCAGTATGTTTTACTGTGTAGTAACTATCGCCGCTTTTTTCGTTGTACCTTTTATATGTTTGTATTTCACCAGTTCCCGTCGTATCTGTCGGGTTGTAGAAAGTAAGATTGGTAGCCGCTTTCCATTCGGCAAAATCATCTAACTCCGCTTGATACTTGCCACCATCAATCATAACTGTTTATATTTAAGTGTATCGATATTTTGTAGGGCTTCTTCGACCTGTTGTTTAGTATAATAGATACGACGACCCAACTTTTTTGGAATCAGTAGTTTTTTCTTGTGCCAGTTATGTAAAGTGGTCAAGCATACTTTTAAGTACATGGCTGCTTCGGTAGATGACATTAAATATGTTTCGTTTCCTTCAGCAATTAGCATTTTAATTTCCTTTAGAAGTAATTGCGTTTGCTTTGTGCTTTCTATTAGTAAATGGATGTAATTATCTGTCATCATCTCTTTTTTGAATTGCAAAGATTGACAGATTATAGTGGCAGACTTAATACAAGTTGTGATATATTTTTACTGCACAACTTGACTGTATAACATATAGATAATCAGCCATATTCAAGGTTTTAACTTGAAATTATTTTGTTGTAACTGGTTTTCAATGTCTGAGAAAAATTTAAATGCAACATTAGAAGCATTTTCTTTTTCTAATATTTCTTTAGTGCGGTAAAGGCCATTCTTTATCCGTTGATAAGCAGCGTATGTGCCACGACTTTTTGAAATAGTTGTTACTAAATTATTTGCTCTCTTAAAGCTACATTCACTTATAGAAGAAGTATATTTTTGAAAAAATGGAAGCAGTTGCGATTCATTAAGAGATAAGCAAAAAGCAGCTAAGGCTATATCAGTATTGGTGTATTTATTTGACTTTTTAGTTAGTATTTTTTTGGTAGCATCGAAACTATAAAAACTATTTGGTGACTTTAAATATATTATATTATGTTTCTTCATTTCATTTTTAAGAAACTCGTCTATTTTTTGAAAGAGAGGATGTTTACAACCATCGGCAAACTTTTCAAACCTTTTGGAGAAGGCTCTATACTTAATTTGTTGTTCATTCAAAAATAATGCTATCCGGTCTGCATTCCTTTTTTTTAAATAATAATATTTTCCTTTGAAGCTATTAAACTGTTTATTCAGTACGGGGTATGTTATTTGGTCTACATCCGCCTGCCTGATACTTCCACCTTCATTATTTTTTGTACCGATAGGAAATATGTCTTCGTATTTCATAATTTGTAATTTTTAATTTTTAAAAAATGATTTTTTATCTATCAACCGTTGGGCCTTTTGTATAACAGATGCGCGGTTGTACCTGTTAAATACCCGAGGGTCTTTATGGCCAGTAATAGTTCGTATTTCCGCTTCCTCAAATTCACCCGACAAGAATAAATTAGTGGACACCGTTCTTCTTGCTGTATGGAATACCATAAATTTATATTTCGGCTCTTCTGATACAACTGTCTTGTCCTTATATGTCCTTGATTGCTTAACCTTATCATTTATTTTTGCAAGTTTGCCAATCTCTTTCAGGTATCGATTCATTACTGGATTAGACAGTATTACTGGCATTTGCAAATCATGTTTTTTAAATATTTGTACTGCTCTTTGATGAAGAGGAATTGCAAGCTCTATACCAGTTTTTTTTGTTTTAATAATAAGTATATATGCATCCCCGTATGGTTGGATTTCATAATCAGGATTAATAAAATCACTATACCTTAAGCCGGTATAACATGCTATCAAATAGATATCACGCACTTTATCAAGCGTAGGTTGCTTGCTTAAATCAACATTATATAACTTATCAATGTCTTCATCAGTTAAATAAATTAACTCTGTATCCTCCTTCATAATTTTAAACTCAGTTTTCAAAAAAATATCATTTTTATGAATCTCCTTGTTATAAGTATACTTCATAAAATTTTTAATATTTTTTATTTGGCACCCAATAGTGTTTTTAGCTTTATTTTCTTCTTTAAGTATTTTAATAAAATGATAGTACCAATTGAGATTAATATCTTCGAACGTCATTTTTTTTCGTTTAAAATATTTTGTTTCGTACTTTTTTAAATTATGTAATGTTGTGCCGTGTGATTTGATATACGTTTCTGACATCCTATGACCATTTCTAAGCCCTTTTGTATTAAGACGGTTACCATTTTTCATTTCATCAATAAATTCTTGGTAATGTTCTGTTAGATATTCAACCTTTGCTTTGACAGGCTTAATTTTCTTATTCAATAATTTATTTAAGAACTCCTGTAATTGTAAAGGTTCCGGGATGAGATGTGCCGATACGTATTGTTGTATTTCGCGACGTAGCGCTTGTTCTATATTAATTAGCTTATTATGAATTTGCCTATTTACAACTGCAATTTTTTTTGCTGTTTCTGTTGGTAGCTCCATGTTAAGCTCATTGAAAGTTTTAGGGCGTTGGTCTACTTTATCGGAATACCAATACTTCGGTAAAATTTTTTCACCTATTGAATAGGATAATTTTTTATTGTAATAGTTATAGATTAAGTAGATATGCGTAGGCTTATCTGAATGTGGTTTATGCAGGTGAAATTTGAAGTTTGTTTTTAAAGACATACAATTGAATTATACTTCAATTTAATCTTTTAAACCTACCTCTCAAAAGGGTTTTTTAATTGATAATCAATACGTTACAAAGCCATTTTGTCACTATTTTCCTGTACGTCATTTTTTACGTCAGATGTATATTTTTACGCCATTTTTTACGTCAGATTTTTTACATCTAAATGCATTAATGAGATGTAAGTAAATGTAAAAACCTAATAAAAACAGCCCGTTTCACACAAACGATATTCATTTGAATGTAACGAGCTGTAAAAGTGGTAGTCCCTGCGAGAATCGAACTTGCATTAAAAGTTTAGGAAACTGCTGTTCTATCGAACTGACCAAAAGATTCATTAAAACGATTAGATGTTACAAAGCATAAAATCACGTGATAATAAAACCCATTTTGATCCTGAATGAATATGGACCGTAACATTTTTTACAATAACAAGTAAAATAAAAAAACGGCTAATTGTCGGTTCCTGGAGTTTATGTTAGCGAAGGCTTTGTAATCCCTGCGAACCCGGATTATGTTCAGATATCTTTATTCAAATCTTCACAATGACTCTTCGAAAAAGTTCTGATGAATACTTTTGATGAGATAAGCAAAATAAATTATTGCTATTAAGAGTGGTCTCGACAGGAATCGAACCTGTATCAAAAGTTTAGGAAACTTCTATTCTATCCGTTGAACTACGAGACCTTTTGTAAAATGTTGAATTAAAACTCCGGATATCATTCAACATTCAACATTTAAAAATTCAAAATTATCTTATAACACTTCCGGCATTCACTCCGCTTGCCTGCACGAAATAAAGCTTTCCTGTTTCGTCTTCAGCCATCAGTATCATTCCTTTACTCTCGATGCCTTTTAATTTTCGTGGCGCTAAATTAACAATAACCGAAACATCTTTCCCAATAATTTCTTCGGGTTTAAAATGTTCTGCAATTCCTGATACAATTGTGCGCCTTTCAAAGCCTACATCTACCAGCAGCTTTAATAATTTATCTGCCTTCTCTACCTTTTCAGCTTCAAGTATTTTCCCGGTTCGTATATCGAGTTTTGAAAAATCATCAAAAGTAATTTCCGGTTTGAGATCTGAGATTTGAGGTTTATTTTCCGTCGCATCGTTCCCAGCAGTTGTATTATCCATTTTACTTTTATTGAGTTTGTCAAGTTGTTGCTGCACTTGTTCATCTTCTATCTTAGGAAAGAGAATTTCCGACTCATTTATTTTGGTTCCGGAAGCCAGCAATATATTTCCTTCATACCAATTTTCTTTTTTGATGTTTAACATATGTTCTATTCTTTCTGCAGTTCGTGGAAGAAATGGCTTTAACAGCATAGATAAATTAGCAGTGATCTGTAATGAAGTGTACATGATCAATTCCACAACTTCAGGATCAGTCTTGATCAATTTCCACGGTTCATTTTCCTGCAGAAACCTGTTTCCAAGAGAAGACAATTCCATGATCTGCTGCATGGCTTCTTTAAAACGAAATATTTTGATCAGTTCAGCTACTTTCTTTTTTGTTTCAGAGATCGCGTCAAAGATTTCTATATATTTTACCGGTGATGCCTGTTTCTGAAAATACAAAACATCATCCGCAGATATCTTTGTCGGCACGTAACCGCTGTAAAACCTATATGTGAGGTCAACCACACGCTTGATATAATTGCCGAGATTATTTCCCAGCTCATTATTCACCCTGTTTTGAAAATCCTGCCATGTAAATTCACTGTCGCGGTTTTCCGGCATGTTCGCCAGCAGCACATACCGCAGTTCATCTTCCCTTCCTGGAAATTCATCTAAATATTCATGCAGCCAAACTGCCCAGTTTCGTGAAGTAGAAATCTTATCACCTTCCAGATTCATAAACTCATTTGCAGGAACATTTTCCGGTAAAATAAATTCTCCCGTAGCTTTTAAAATTGCAGGAAAAGTAATACAATGAAAGACGATATTATCCTTACCGATAAAATGTACGAGCTGCGTATCCTTACTCTGCCAATAATCTTTCCAATCGTCCGCTTTTCTATTTTTAATTCGATTCGAAAAATTATTTGAATATGCAAAATCAAATTTTGTCGCTTCGATCTCTTTAAACAATTGCTTCGTCGCAGATATGTAACCGATCGGTGCATCCAGCCAAACATACAACACCTTGCCCTTAGCCCCTTCAAATTCCGGCGGCACCGGGATGCCCCAATCGAGATCGCGCGTCATGGCACGCGGCTGCAAGCCTGCATCCAGCCAGCTCTTACACTGACCGAAAACATGCGCCTTCCATGTATCCTTCTTTGTATCTAGCCATTTTGCAATCTCTTCCTGGTATTCATTTAATTTCAGAAACCAGTGTTTTGTTCTTTTAAGTACCGGTTTATTTCCGCTGATCGTTGATTTTGGATTGATCAATTCAGTCGGACTTAAAGTACTCCCGCATCTTTCACACTGATCGCCGTAAGCATTTTCATTTCCGCATTTCGGACACGTTCCTGTAATATACCTGTCCGCTAAAAATTGTTTCGCATCCTCATCATAATATTGCTCGCTTTCTTTTACTTCAAATGCCTTCTTATCATTCAGTATCCTGAAAAAATCCTGCGAGGTTTCATAATGCACCGGCTCTGTTGTGCGGTGATAAATATCAAACGCAATTCCAAAGCGCTCAAAGCTGCTGCGTATCAGCGCATGATATTTATCTACAATTTCACGCGGTGTTGTATTTTCTTTTTTAGCCTTGATCGTGATTGCCGCACCGTGTTCATCGCTACCGCAAACGAAGATCACATCTTCACCTTTCAATCTTAAAAATCGTGCATAGATATCCGCAGCAATATAAGCGCCGGCTAAATGCCCGATATGTAAAGGTCCATTCGCATAAGGCAAGGCTGCAGTGATCGTATATCTTTTCGGTTCTGACATTTGGAATTTGCAAAATTACAATTTTCAAATATACTTCTTATCAATTAATAGTTATAAATTTGGTCATGCCGACAGATAAACAAGCAGAATTGATAAAATGTTATCCGTGCATTCTGCCTTTAAAATATAGTGTTTACAAAAATTTCTTGTTGCAATGATACGTCCGCCTTATTTACAAAAAGGAGATACGATTGGCATTACCTGCCCCGCACGAAAGATCACGGGCGCAGAAATCCAATTGGCTATTGATACTTTTGAAAGCTGGGGGTTGAAAGTTGTTTTAGGAGATACTATTGATAAAGCGCATCACCAGTATTCAGGCACAGATAAAGAGCGCCGCGCCGACTTACAGCGAATGCTGAATGATCCAAACATCAAAGCGATCATTGCTGCTCGCGGTGGATATGGTACAGTACGAATTATGGATGATCTTGATTTTCGTACCTTACTCGATGCACCAAAATGGATCGTTGGATTTTCTGATCTTACTTTCTTACATGCACAGTTGAATTGCAATATCGGAATGGAATCGATCCATGCGACAATGCCGATCGCGTTTCAAAAAAATAGTGAAGAAGCCATTCAATCTTTGAAAGATGCACTATTTGGTCATCCGTTACGTTATGAATTTCCTTCTCATCTCTTAAACAGGAACGGAGAAATGCAAGGCGAGATCATCGGCGGAAATTTATCAATACTCTATAGCATCCTCGGGACAAAAACAATTTTGCAAACTTCAAATTCTATTTTATTCCTGGAAGACCTTGATGAATATTTGTACCATGTTGACAGGATGATGATCGCTATGAAGCGCGCGGGAAAATTAAAAAACCTGAAAGGTATTATTATAGGCGGTATGACGGAAATGAAGGATAATGAAATTACATTTGGCATGAACGCATTGGAAATTGTACGCGAGCACGTTGAGGAATATGATTACCCGGTTTGTTTTGGATTTCCGGCAGGACATATTTCCGATAACCGCGCTATCATTATGGGAAGGCATGCAAAACTATCTGTTTCAGACATGTGTGTGTACGAACAATAATATGGTCCGTATTTTGATATCATGATTACTATGAAAAATATTCTTCTTGCAACGCTCCTTCTGTTCTGCATGATCTCGTTTGGGAAATGCAGTAAACACTGTAAAAAGAAAGCGAAGGAAAAAACTGAAACTTCATCTAACTTAAATGAAGTATGGATGCGATACGATGATACGCGCTGTGCGAATCCGTGGAGCTTTAACTGGCTTGTTGCGCCAACTCCCGACCAGGTCGTAAGTGCAGTGAGAAGTAATCTCGAAGGAAGAACCATTCACATTATCGACATGAAAACAAAGGCGGATAAAGATGCGGTAACTTGCGAAGCATGTACTTGCCCGTCAGGCTTTCATTATTTTGTACTTGTGAATAAAGAAGATGCTGCTAAATTAAAGGAGCTGAAATTTGCGGAAGTAAAATCTCCTCAATAATTATAGTTGAAGGACACCGTCATCCCCAACTTGATCGGGGATCTTACGATAAACGTAAGATTTCAATAAAAACATTCTGCTTAATATCATGAGATCCCCGCATGCGCGAGGATGACGATTAAAGTTCGCGAGGATGACTTGCTCAAAGATTCTGCTTAATCTTTTCAGCGATCACTTCCATTTCTTCTTTAGACAATTTTTTGGTATTTCTGAAATCAAGATCGTGAACGGAATTAATCGGCGAAAGATGAATATGTGTATGCGGCACTTCCAGTCCAATCACTGTCATGCCAATACGTTCGCATGGAATTGCTTTTTCAATAGCTCGTGCAATTTTCTTCGCAAAGACAATCAATCCTGATAATTCAACATCATCCAGATCAAAAATATAATCCACTTCTTTTTTTGTCACCACTAAAGTGTGACCCGGATTTAAAGGATGAATATCAAGAAAAGCGAAATAGTTTTCATCTTCCGCAATTTTGTAGCACGGAATTTCGCCATTGATAATTTTAGTGAAGATGGTAGCCATACTAAGTACTAACTACTAAGTACTAAATACTGATATCTAAAACTTCCAGTTCCATATTTCCCGCAGGGATCTGTATCGTTACCTTCTCTCCTCTCGATCTGCCTAACAACGCAGATCCAATCGGAGATTTTACGGAGATCTTCATTTGCTTCAAGTCTGCTTCCTTTTCAGAAACGAGGTGATAAGTAAACTCCTTGTTCATCTTCAGGTTCTTAACTTTCACTTTCGATAAAACCGAAACCTTGGAAATATCAATTGTTGAAGGGTCTAAAACACGCGCATTGCCAATATCAGCTTCCAGTTTGCGGATACGCAGCTCCAGTAAGCCCTGCGCTTCCTTTGCCGCATCATACTCGGCATTTTCTGATAAATCGCCCTTTTCTCTTGCTTCTGCTATTGCTTTGGATGCATTAGGGCGCTCGATTGCCACCAATTGATTGAATTCTTCTTTCATTTTAGCCAATCCTTCTTCTGATACATAAACTATATCTGTCATAACTCTTTATTATAAGGTGAAAAAAATAGACACGTCCCGGGTGGGGACGTGCCTTACAATACAAAATTATACTTTTTTCAGGAAAATAGCAATTTTTAAGAGTTTTTCTTTGACCTAAATGCATCTCATTAATTGTATATACAACTAATTATCAACTCCTTATAAATTGATGACGGTAAGTCCATTAAAAACCTATTTTTGTAAAAGATGAGCGAAGAAATTAAATCAATTTTCCACGACAAAAAATTATGGCTCCTCCTGTTGTTTTCGTTGGCTCTCAGGATATTGATTTTGATTCGTTTTCAGCCTTGGGATCCTTCCATTATTCATAAACAGATCCTGATCTTTGATTCCCTTGGGTATCACCAACTGGCGCTTTGTATTCAACATCATTTTTCGTTTTGCGGTGATGCTTTCAGAACACCGGGTTATCCTTTTTTCCTGGCAGTTATTTATACTCTTTTCGGAAGTGAACCTTATGCGGCAATAATTGTACAGATCATTTTGAATTTATTATCGATTGTTTTGATGTATAAAATTGGGACAACATTGTTTTCAGAAAAAGCGGGTTTTATAGCGGCGCTTTTATTTTCACTCGACCTGCATCACACCATTTTCATTTATTACATTTTAACCGAAACAATTTATACAACTATTTTTTTAACGGCATTTTTATTTTATGTGAACGCGATCAAAACAAGCAGCTGGAAGTTTTTTGTCCTAGCGGGAATTATTTACGGATTGAGTGCACTGATCCGTCCGATCTCGCAGTTTTATATTTACGCAGTTTTTATATTCAGTTTAATATGGTATTGGAAAGAAATGAAAAGAGGAGTGTTATTTTCTTCTCTGCTGTTGATGAGTTATTTTATTACTGTTGCGCCGTGGTGTGTGAGAAATTATTCTGAATACGGGCATTTCTCTCTATCAAACATTAAAGGATATAATTTACTTTTTTGGAATGCGAGTTATTATGAATCGAAACGTGAACATAAGCCGATTGAACAGGTAAATGCAGAGTTTATAGAAGAATTGAAAACGATGGGATGGCGACCGGATGCCAATCCTTTTGATAAAGAAAAATATGATGGTGAACTCGCCAACAAAATAATTAAATCTCATTTTGCAGATTATCTGAAAACGCATTTAACCGGCACGGTGAAGATCCATTTAAGTGTCGGTACACAAAGCTTAACGGATGTTTTGCATATTCCTTCAAAAAAATGGACGGAAGAAGAAAAATATACCAACGGTGTTTTGCATCTCGTAAAGAAATTTTTTGCCACTAAAACGATTTGTGAAATTTTGCTCGGAATTTTTGTTGCGCTGTTTTTAGCTATTGTGTATCTGTTTGCTGCAATGGGAATTTACAGGATGATCCGCGAGAAACAAATTTTATTAATGTTGTTTCTTTTGGGTTCAGCAGGCTACTTCGCATTGATCAGCGGAATAATTTCCTATGCACGCTACCGGTTGCCAAGCATGCCTTTTTATATACTGCTGGCAAGTGTTGGAATAGTGTGGTTGAAAGAAAGAGTCGCAAGTCGTAAGTTGTAAGTCATAAGAAAGATTGCCTCAATCACCCTAAATTCAAAGCCTTTTCAATTTTATCCATCAGCACTTTCGCTAGTTTATATTTCGATTCTATAGTCCAGCCGGCAATATGCGGTGTTGCAATTACATTATCAAAAGAAAGCAACTTATTATAAATCTCCGGTGAATGAATTTTATTTTTAGTGACGGGCTCACCTTCGTAAACATCAATGCACAATCCTTTCACCTGCTGTGTTTCCAATCCATGTAAAACATCCAAAGTATTTATGATTGCTCCGCGTGAAGTATTTATAATTACCGGGTCCTTTTTACACGCAGAAATAAATTTCGCATCGCAATAATGATGCGTCTCTTTATTATATGGAACATGAAAACTGATGACATCGCATTTTTCCTGGAGTTCTTTTAAAGAAACATTTTTTACCTTATCGTCAACAGCAGGATTGTATTTATCATACGCAAAAATTTCAACATCAAATCCACACAGCTTTTTCGCAAATGTACTTCCCGTATGCCCGTAACCAATAATGCCGATTGTTTTTCCATCTAATTCTTCTCCACGATTTTCTTCACGCAGGAAAATATTATTTCGCAATTCATTATTCGACTTTACAATATTGTTCAGTAAAGCCAGCAGCATCGCGAGGCAATGTTCTCCCACAGCATTTGCATTGCCTTCCGGAGAATTCACACAAATGATCCCTTTACGCAGGCAGGATTCCACATCTACATTTTCCATGCCGCTTCCCACGCGACCGATGAGTTCAAGATTTATAGTTTTATCAATAAGTGGTTTATCGATGATCGTGTATGTAGTAATGATCAACAACGAATATGCCGGAAGAATATCTGATAATTTTTCCTTTGAAATTTCCGGAATTACATCCACCCAATAATTGAATTCTTCAAGCCTTTGTTGAATATACGGATGTACGTCTGCGACGATCAAAGCTCTTTTAGGTTCCATTACAAATAAAAATTTTTAACCACATAGAAAATCATTATAAAAATACCTAAGTTCTATGTCCCTATGTGGTTAATTTTTTTATGTAGTTTTATATTTTTCAATCATTTTTGTCAGATCGATAAAATCCTGCACGCTTAATTGTTCCGCACGCTTTTTAAAAACTTCTTCATGCATAATTTCTTTGGGCGCGATGCCGCTTAACCCGTTGCGCAGCATTTTTCTTCGCTGATTAAAACCTGCCTTCACAATATTCCTGAATAATTTAAAATCGAAATCGATCACGATATTTTCTTTTCGCCTCATCGAAATAATACTGCTCATCACTTTCGGCGGCGGCGAAAAACTTTCAGGAAAAATATCAAATTCCATTTTTACATCGTACAGCAGCTGCGCAAAAACACTGATCACACCATATTCTTTTGAATTATGTTTAGATGCAATGCGATGCCCCATTTCTTTTTGAAACATGCCTACCATAAACGGTATCTCCGTATAATTTTCCAGTATTCTGAAAACGATCTGGGAAGAAATATTGTATGGAAAATTTCCTACTATTGCCGTTTGACCATTTAAAAATTCTTTCAAATCCAGTTTCAAAAAATCAGCGTCGATGATCTTCAATTTAGGCGGCTCGGATTCAGTTTCTGCCTTAAATTTAATATTGAGATAATCTATGCAGCGCCTGTCGACTTCAACACAGGTAACGTTAAATTCTCTTAATAAATGCTGGGTGAATGCGCCCATTCCCGGTCCTACTTCTATCAGTTCCTCATTGTTATATAACGTCTTCACAAGTTGAGTGATCTTTCCCAATACTTCCTGGTCGTGAAGAAAATGCTGTCCGTAGGATTTTAAGGCTGTCACAAAACTTGACATTTGTAACTAAAATTTAAAGGTGAAGTAAGTAAATTTGTACAACTATTAGAGTGAACTAACTATTTTATTTATTAAGCTAAAGGTATAGATTATGTTGCAGATTTCGAGTAAAGCTCCGAAAAGAACTATTCTTGTTGTATTCACCAAAATAAATTTGAATTCGCTGCCATTTTTTGATTTGGAAGAAAAGAAAATCATCCAAAGCAAAATAAGTGAGGGGATGAAAGTTATTCCATTTACGAAACAACACAAAATTTATATTTTATTTCCGATAGATGAAATGATCGGCGATAAAAATATCCTTCATGAAAAGTTACGCATCCAGGGAAATTCTATTTACAAAGTTTGTAAGGATTTTAAAGAGACAGATCTTAGCCTTGAAGTGCTTGGTGATGTAGACATGAAAATGCTGACCTCTTTACTGATGGGCATCAATTTATCCGATTACGAATTTACAAAATACCAGACGAAAGGAAAACCTTACAGCCTGACGGTTCACATCGATCCCATGCTGCTTGATGAAGATTCAATATGGGAACTTAACCTTATTGCGGAAAGCGTTCGCATCACAAAAGACCTGGTGAATGAACCTGTTTCCTATTTGACTGCCGTTCAGTATTCAAAAGAAATCATGAAGCTTGGAAAAGATGCAGGATTTGATGTAACCGTTTGGGATCAGAAAAAAATTGAGGCGGAAGAAATGGGTGGTATCATTGCCGTTAACCGCGGAAGCTCTGCACCTGCAACCTTCAATATTCTCGAATACAAACCTGCAAGACATAAAAATAAAAGACCATTGGTTTTGGTTGGAAAGGGCGTTGTGTATGATACCGGCGGCTTATCATTGAAACCGACGAAGAACAGCATGGATATGATGAAATCTGATATGGCGGGATCGGCAGCGGTAGTTGGCGCAATGTATGCGATTGCAAAAGCGGATCTCCCTTATCATGTGATCGGTGTTATTCCTGCAGTTGAAAACCGCCCCGGATATGAAGCTACTTGTCCCGGTGATGTGATCACAATGTATGATGGAACAACTGTTGAAGTACTCGACACAGATGCAGAAGGAAGATTGATCCTGGCAGATGCTTTGCATTTTGCAAAAAGGCTGAAACCGGAACTGGTGCTCGATTTTGCGACATTAACCGGCTCCGCTTTGCGTGCGCTTGGGAGGGAAGCTTCTGTGATCATGGGTAACGCAGATAAATTTTATAAAAAAGAACTCAAGAAAGCGGCAAACAGCACCGGCGAGCGCGTCGTGGAATTCCCGTTCTGGGATGAATATGGCGATTATATGAAGAGTGATATTGCAGATTTGAAAAATTTAGGACCTACAGACGCAGGCTCGATAACTGCCGGAAAATTCCTGGAAAATTTTGTTGATTTTCCTTGGATGCACTTCGATATTGCAGGAACGGCTTTTGTGAATAGCAATTATAATTACCGCGGAAAATGGGCAACAGGGTATGGTGTGAGATTATTGTTTAAATTTGTGCAAAATCAGTGCAAAGAAAACAAGGAAAAAATACGGCGATAGGTTAATTACCGGCTGCCACTTTCCTTCAAAACAGTAATTACATGAAGAACGATAAAAGAAAAGTTGGCATAACGCTGGGCGATGTGGCAGGGATCGGTCCCGAGATCATCATGAAAACATTTTTAGAAGATCAGCTCTATAAACATTTTACTCCAATTCTTTACGGAAACCCGCGCGTTCTCTCCTTCTACAAAAAAGTATTTTCGATGGATAAATTCCAATACTCGTCCATCAAGGGTTATAATAATCTAAGTCATAATTCTTTGAATATTATCCCGGTTTGGGAAGAAGAATTTGCGATCACACCGGGCACACCTACAGAGCTAACCGGCAGCTATGCGTTGAAATCATTGCAGGCTGCATGCGACGCATTAAAGAGCAAGCATATCGATGTGCTCGTCACTGCACCGATCAACAAGAGAGTGATGCATTCTGAACAATTTCCTTATGCAGGTCACACAGAATTTTTAATGAATTATTTTGATGCGAAAGATAATTTGATGTTTATGGTGTCTGAAGACCTGCGCGTTGGATTGGTAACAAACCATAGTTCTGTTCGCGATGTTGCGTCAAAAATTACAAAGGAAAAAATTATTAGAAAGATACAATTGATGAATGCTTCCCTGATGGAAGATTTTGGAATTGATAAACCGCGCATTGCAGTACTGGGTTTAAATCCTCATGCAGGCGATGGCGGCGTGATCGGCAACGAAGAAGTGAATATTATTTTACCTGCTGTAAAAGAAGCGAAGGAAGGTGGCATTGCGGTGTTCGGTCCGTACCCTGCGGATGGATTGTTTGCTTCAGGTAATTATAAAAAGTTCGATGGTATCCTCGCAATGTACCACGACCAGGGCTTGATCCCCTTTAAATTTATTGCGGGTGAAGACGGCACGAATTATACTGCAGGATTAAATGTGGTGCGAACTTCTCCCGATCACGGGACCGCAGAAGATATTGCAGGCAAGGGCATTGCCGATGAAACTTCTTTCCGCAAAGCAATTTATACTGCCATAGATATTTTCAACAGCCGCGAAGAATATGCACAGATGCGATTGAACCCGCTGGTGAAACGGGCTGTGCTGCATGATGAGAGGATTTAGCCTGTTTGGCAATTCACGAAGTTTCCTAAAATTAATTTTGAATTGAAATAAAAGGTGGATAATCCCTTGGCGACTGAACAATATTATTAACCTTCAGACTAGAAATATATTTAAATGAATAACTCTTTCTGTTACAATCCTTACATGTTCCATTTGATAAATTAATATGTGTGATTTTAAATTCATCATTAGTATCTTTTATAAAAATTATATAGTCATAATTTACTGTCATCGGTAATGGAAGAGAGAAGGAAAAAATAGTAGAATCAGATTGACCTGGATTTTGGATGATTGCACTATCGATAGCATTGGTAAAGTTTGTATTGGATATATACTTTTTTATATAAATAGTATCTAATTCCCAATAATAAAAATTTTTAAATATTACCTCTTGTATAGAATCAAGCCCTTGACACGCCTGATCTTTGGGAACACAGCAGGCTGCGCACAAAAGTAAAGTTGCAATAATTATGAAATGTTTTTGTGTTTTCTTAATCACTTAGAATTTATAATTTATTTTGTTTTTGTCTTCCTCATGAAATTATGAACCATCTGTGTAAATACTTTATCCTTGTAAATCCCGCTGCCGCATGCAATAGATCCAAAAGAAAGTATTTTATTAGTTTTATTTTCTATGATCACAATTTCGCCGCCGCCATTATCAGGATTGGTGCCCTTTGCAAGTAAAACTGCGTTTGCAGGAGTATTATCATTTATTTTATCCATCTCATCGCCGCTTAAACCACGGTTATCAATCCCATACTGTCCGAATTCCTGTCCGTTATGTACATTGCAATTTTCAAATAACCAATGTGAAGCATTTTTTACTTTATAGGAGCAATAACTTTCATACCCGGCGTCAGTAAATGCATTTCCCCAGTATTTTGCTTCATTAGAAATATTTGTTCTCCAAAAACCTGCCGGTATTAATGTATTATCCAGGAATGTTCCATCCTTACGACATTCAATATTTTTGAAATCATTTGAAAATTGAATTTTATAGTAAGCCTGATTTCCTCCTAAGGAAATAATATTCTTTGTTGTTGAATACTTAGCTAATGCTTCAATCATCTTTGTAGAAAAGTATTCGCAGTGTTGTACAAACACAATAGTTTTCGCATTTATAAATAATTCCGGATGTGCCTCCAGGTAATAATCCGGATATATATTGCATTTATAATTCTGGTAGAAAAAATTATAAATATTATCAAAAATAAATAAATCGTGTCCTACTAAAAGGGAATCAAATAAACAGGAAACTAATGGCCGCTGTGTAGATATATGATAGACACAGCTGTCATCTTTTGTGTTTACATAAAAACATTTCCCGTTATAATAATTATATGCCTGCCAGGTGGTCACGGGTGCAAGTAAAATAATATCCGATGGAACTTTACTATTAATGATAACCGGGATGTTAAAGGTTGTTTTATTATCTTTTAACTGAATGCAGTAAGTTCCGGGAGTCAAATCAATTGTACTTAAATAAAATGAATCATTCTTTGTAAGCGTAATATCCTTTATTCTCTCAAACTTGTAATTATTTATCGGCTTTAATAATTGTACAGACTTCAGTCTTGTTGCATTTTGTAATTTAATTTTTACATTCTCCCCTTGTGTGTAGACTACATTTTCGCTAAATCCGGTTAAGAGAGTTTCATAAGTCTCGCGCGGCTTATGATTTATACTTGGATTTTTAAATACTTCAGCATAATCTTTTACTTCTGAGAAAATAGAATGATTTTTTTGCCTTCTTTGAAACTCATCTTTATACTGTCCTTTAGTTATAAAATGACGATCAAAGACACGGTTTAATATGTTGCCATCCAATTGAACGTAATAATTACTTGCTGATACATTTCTTGTAAAAAACGCTAACTCCCTTAAAAGATCATAGGTTAACGGATTAAAAATAAAATCCGGTATGGAATCTTTAAAAGGGAAATAATTATACTCCGTGATTTTTAAACTATCTATATATGAAGTATCCTTGGTCCATGTATATCCATATATTTTTACCTTACCCTCTTTTATGGTGTCCGGTGTTTTTATCAAAAGATTTATATTATACCAGCCGTTACTATTATTAATAGTCGGGTTACGGGAACCTCTCCATCCATTCCATACAGATTCTGTAGCCAGGTTTACTGTAAATTTTTTAGATTTTACTTTTAGAGATAGATAATAATATTTATTGGGACTAACATTTGCTTCAACTGTAAATCCAAAATTGTGTAAAGAATCAAGTTGAATAGCTTTTATATTATTTTCAATAGTAACAATATTTCCGAGGCTGATTATCTTATATTTTGAATTCTTAAGAGATGAAGTTTTTGCAGTAATTAAAATAGAATTTGATGAATGTTCATTTTTACATCCAACCATCAGGGATATTAATACAATTATAATAATGCATCGCATAATGTAATATAAAGAAAATAAATAGCTTAAGTCCTAAAATTAGTGAATTACACTATGTCCATAACTCATAAATTAAAACCGCTTAAATGTATTCTGACTACTGCGTTTCGCTTTTAGAATATGCTCGTAATCCTGCTCATTTTTTAAGAGCGAGCCAAAGTATGGCGGTTGCGTGGTAACATAATCGATATTCTGAAGATCATCCTTTGTATTTTTTCCAAGCTTCAATAAGCGAATCCAGTCAATTAATTCTGAGGTCGAAGGCTTTTTCTTCAAGCCGTGAATTTCCCGCAAGCCGTAAAATACTTTCAATGCTTCCTCCATTAACTCGTCTTCAATTTTCGGGAAATGCACATTGATAATGTCGATCATCGTTTGTCTTTCCGGGAAACGTATATAGTGAAAAAAACATCTTCGCAAAAATGCATCCGGCAATTCCTTTTCATTGTTGGAAGTGATGATCACGATAGGTCGTGTTTTTGCCTGTATCGTTTTTTGCAATTCATAGCAATAAAATTCCATCTTGTCTAATTCGAGCAAAAGGTCATTTGGAAATTCAATATCCGCTTTATCGATCTCATCTATCAATAAAACAGCTTGTCCGTCTTCTTCAAATGCCTGCCACATTTTTCCTTTAATGATGTACTGCGAAATATCATTCACGCGTGTATCCCCGAACTGCGAATCGCGCAACCGCGCAACTGCATCATATTCGTATAATCCCTGCTGTGCAACTGTAGTCGATTTTACGTGCCACGTGTAGATCGGTTTATTTAATGCTTTCGCCACTTCAAACGCAAGCAAAGTTTTTCCCGTGCCCGGTTCACCCTTGATCAGCAAGGGCTTTTCCAATGCGATTGCTGCATTTACTGCAACCTGTAGTTCTTCGGTAGCAATGTAATTTTCGGTTCCTTTAAATTCGTGCATGATGTAGTGTTTTAGTCGTAAGTCGTAAGTTATAAGTCGTAAGTCATAAGAAAAAAACATAATTCCTAATTTGTAATTCGTACGTTACCTCACCACACCCCATAATCCGCTCGCGGATTATTTCCCCTCTCCTTAATAAGGAGAGGGGTGAGGTAGCAAGGTATTGCATCGTGTTGATTCTTTATCCAATTCGTAATTCCCAATTCGTAATTTGTAAATCCTCTAGTGTACTACTTTTTTTCCTTTCAATGTTTTCATTGCTTTTGCCAATCCATCCAAAGTCATCGGGAACATTCTTTCTTTAAATATTTCTTTCACAACCTGTATCGTCGGCAGGCTATCCCAGTAATATTCGTTGCTCGGGTTCAGCCAGACAATGTTCGGAAACTTTTGAACAAACCTGTGCAGCCACGAAATTCCGGATTCATCATTGTAATGCTCCACGCTTCCGCCTAACGCTGTAAGCTCATAAGGCGACATCGTCGCATCCCCCACAAAAATAACGCGATAATCCGAGTTGAATTTATGCAGAATGTCGAACGTTGGTATTCTGTCGCTGTAACGCAAAACATTATCCTTCCATAAGCTTTCATACACGCAGTTATGAAAATAAAAAAACTCGAGATGCTTCAATTCTGATTTTGCCGCGGAAAAAAGCTGCTCACATAATTCAACATACGGATCCATCGATCCGCCAACATCAAAAAACAATAATACTTTGACGCGGTTCTTTCTCGACGGATGCATTTCAATATCAAGGTATCCCGCATTCTTGCATGTTTTTTCGATCGTAGTATGCAGATCAAGTTCATCTTCCACACCTTCGCGTGTCAATATCCTTAATCTTTTCAATGCAAGTTTGATATTGCGTGTATTCAATTCTACATCAGAAGCATAATTCTGAAACGCGCGCTTCTCCCACACTTTCACGGCATTCCTGCCTCCGCCATCACCACCGATATTAATACCTTCAGGATTGTAACCTCCGTTTCCAAAGGGCGAAGTTCCACCTGTACCGATCCATTTATTGCCGCCCTGGTGTTTTTCTTTTTGCTCTTCCATTAATTGCTGCAAGCGCTCCATCAATTTATCCAGTCCGCCCATTTTAGCGATCATTTCTTTTTCTTCCTCAGAAAATAAACGGTTCATTTCTTTCTGCAACCAGTCAGTGGGAATTTCTTTTTTTTCTGAATCTTCTAATTGTATCCCGTGAAAATATTTTCCGAACAGCAGATCGTACCGGTCTAAAAATTGCTCATGCTTGATCAATATTGTTTTGGATAAAAAATAAAATTCTTCGACGCTGAATGCAGTCACTTTATTATTCAGCGCTTCCAGTAAATTCAGGTATTCCCCGATACTTACCGGCAAACCTTCTTCCTTTAACAATAAAAAGAAATCCAAAAACATGTTTAAAATTAGAAAGTTATACGCTATAAGCAAAAAGTAAATTGTTATTAATTACTTATCTTTATTGAAAATGACATATGAGTGTGAGATTAGTATCAAGGTATAATGAAATTGACGCGATCAAGAAACGCTATATCGATAAAGTGGCGGATATGCCGGATGAACAATTGAATAAACATGCAGGCAACGGACAATGGACGGCGGGTCAATTGCTTTATCATTTATATTTTTCGGAAAGCGGGACAATAAAGGTCATCCAGAAAAACCTAAGAGAAAATAAAGTGAAAAACCGCAGCGGCATTTCCGATATATTGCGAAATATTTTGTTGATGGGATTTTTAAGATCATCGATGAAATTTAAAGCGCCTGCTGTTGCAAGCAAGGTTCCGGATCATGTTTCGCTGGAAGAAATAAAAGGCTTGTATGAAAAGAATACAGCTGAATTTAAAACGTTACTTGCTGAATTGCCAAAAGAGCTTGAGAATAAACAGATCTTTAAGCATCCTATTTCAGGATTGTTTAATATTAACCAGACATTGAATTTTGTGCGTGAACATTACCTGCATCATGAAGCACAACTGAAGAGACTTTTAGGAAAATAGTTTTAAAACCACATAGGAACTTAAGGAACATAGATGAAATCTTCACGTGTATCTTAAAGTATATTGGGAAGCAATAAATTTAGTTCCTTAGCATAGAACACCTTAGCTATGTGCACTTTCCTTCAAAATAAATTTCTTATACATCACGTAATGCTTTATACTGTATAGAAAGAATTCGCCTTAATTTCTATGTGCCTATGTGGTTTAAAAAATTAATCAAATAGATTGTACTTTATGATGCAGTACAGCGCGCGGAATGCATCCTTCATCCCGATTTTCTTGCCTTCTTCGTAGGTTCTGCCGTAATAAGAAATACCGACTTCATATACACGTATCTTTGGGATCTTAGACATTTTCGCAGTCACTTCCGGCTCAAAACCAAATCTATTTTCTTTCAGATCTATACCTTGTATAATTTCCCTGCGAAACATTTTATAGCAGGTTTCCATATCCGTCAGGTTCAGATTCGTAAAAAGATTTGAAATGAAGGTGAGCATTTTATTCCCGATCGTATGCCAGAAAAATAAAATGCGGTGAGGATTTCCTCCCATAAATCTCGTTCCGTAAACTACATCGGCAAAGCCATCGAGAATGGGTTTCAGTAAAATATTAAATTCATCGGGATCATATTCCAGGTCGGCGTCCTGAACGATCACAAAATCGCCGGTAGCACTTTGAAAACCTGTACGCAACGCAGCGCCCTTGCCACGGTTTATTTCATGTCTTTTATAAACGATAATAGTATCGGGATTCTGCTGTTGAAAATCAATTACTCTTTGCTCTGTATTATCCTTCGAGCAATCATTCACCACAATAATTTCTTTCTGGATATCATTTATAAGCTTTACACTCCTGATACGGTTCAGAATATTCTGAATCGTATTTTCTTCGTTATACGCCGGAACTATTATGGATAATTTTGCACTCATTATTTAATCGATCCCTGCAAAAATAAAGATTTTATGTAAATAATATTTTTGATTTTCTGGATATAAAAACATATTAGACATAGATCTCTGCAATCTATGTGGTTAAACACAATACTATGGAAATGGTTATTTATTTTTCTTCAGCCATCTTTCGGATGCAGGACCTTTACGATCCAGATCAAATAACATGCTGCCATATACCAGTCCGCCTATTTTTGGTGAACCGTAAGCTTCAATATGCTTATTGTTATAAATATTGGAACCACCTACCTGCAAAGTAAACCATTTCGGGAATTCATAAGATACCTGCATATCCATGGTGTGATAGCTTGGAACAACGCCATCGCCGAAAGTGCTTTCCCAGGTGTACTTGGTTACCCATTTAAAATTAATACCGAAGCCAAGACCTTTCCAGATGCGCATTGCGCTTAAGCCAAGGTTGAACTTATGCTTCGGTGTATTAAATCCGGGAATGATCGGATCAGAGAGCTTCGTTGCGTTTAGATCTGAGAATGTATAATTAAAAGATCCCACTAGATTTCTCCAGATATAATAATTCAACGCGATAGACGCCCCGTATGCATCCACATGCTGTTTCGCGTTCGTAGGCATTTGTATCAGCTTATATGCACCCGTGAGCATCGCGTCTGCCCCTGATTCTTCACCCACAACCACTTCCTTGTTTGTTGGCATATAAAAACGAAGGTCCCCGATGAAATGGAAATAACGGTTGAAATACGCAGATGCATCAACATACAGGCGCTTTGCAATTACGCCACGATATCCTACTTCTACTGAATTAACTTGCTCCGGACGGATCGGATCGAGCTTATCTACTTTTAAAATTTTCGGATCAACTTCTAACGTATTGTTGTAATTGCTGCGGAAATCTTTCACCGATTGAAAATCATATCCCAGTGCGCCATGCAAATTCCCGAGTAATTGTATTGCACCGAGATCCAGTGAAATATACTGGTTCTGTAATGTAGGTGTACGGAATGCCGTTTGATAGGAAACCCGGAAAGTTTGTCCCTTAAATGTTGCGATCGCTGAAATTCTCGGTGAGAACTGCACTTTAAAATTCATCGATTTATCAATGCGCGCCGAACCTACTAATTTTAACCTGTGCTTGAAAAGCTCAACAGTGAGCTGCGTATAACCGCCAACTTCCCACGTGTTCAGTTTCACAAATTTTGCTTTTAAATTCGGTGATCCGTCATCTAATGTATCTGCAGGATTTTTCAGCGTATCATAGAAAATAGAACCGTAAGAGCGCGGAATGTATTCGCGAAATGAAGCGCCTACGATCCAGTTGATATCATGCTTGAAAGTATGGTTGTAAGATGCCTCCACGTGATGCAGGGAAGATTTATCCTGGAACTTTGCACCTGTTACAAGGTTGGCATCATGCACAATTAAATTATAAGCAGAATCGAATGAAGCTGTGCCGGGTTGCAAATATGCGCCGATGTACGCGGAATCCAATGCAGCCAGGCGTGCTCTTTGTACATCTGCTTCCTGCGGATCATCATGAAATCCATTTGTATAAGTGGAGAGCTGGCCAAAATAAGATTTAATGAAATTTCCAACATACCGGGTGATACCGATCTTTGATAAATTGATCGCGGAAAAAACCATATCATACGAGCCGCCTGCGTTTTCCTGTGTCGTATAATATTTTACGCTGACACCTTTATAATCGAATTGAAATTTATGCTGCTGGAATAAAATATTTTTGATGTTGTAGCGGTTGGCACCCTGGTAAACTGCGCTGCCCCTGCCGAACTTGTACTGGTATTCGATCTGCATGTCTTTTATCGGGCGTACATACAATGCAATATTCGCTTTAATGCTTTCCGTCTTTCCATCTGTGAGATCTTCTTCACGGTAACCGGGCGCTACAACGTGTATAGTGCCTGGAAATGCATTCGGGAAAAAATCGAGATAAGCATTCAGCGCCCTGAACTGCCGTGCAATCGCAGTGTCATCGCTCACTCCTAATTTTCGAACGATCGTACTTACATTCACATCCGCACCTACATCGCCGTATGTATTCGCAACGGTGTCATCCGCTACCCAATCTTTAGCGCGAAAATATTCCGCGCTTACTTTAAATCCGAATATATCGCGTCCGTGTTTCTTTTGTCCGAAAGCATTTGCATAACGAACCTGCGCATCCACCATCTGCCTGCTTCCACCTTTTATTTTTACCTGTAAGTTTTTATAATCGAAAGGATTTTTTGTTTGCATGCTTACGATTCCCTGGAATGCATTCGCACCATATAATGCGGAGGAAGCACCTGAAATAATTTCAACGCTTTCGAGATCGAGATCATTTGCTCCGACTAAATTTCCGACAGGAAAATTTAAACCCGGCGCCTGGTTATCCATACCATCAATAAACTGCACGATACGAACAGGAGCAGTCGTATTAAAACCACGCGTATTAAAAACCTGGAAACCCATACTCGAAGTCGTGACATCCACATCTTTTAAATTTCCTAAACTTTGATAAAAATTTCCGGAAGCAACAAACTGTATCTGCCTTGTATTTAATTTCTGAATGGAAGAAGGCGATGTTTGTATTCGTTCGCTGACGCGAGATGCGGAGATAACCACATCTTCACTCACCCTTATTTCCTGGGCTGTGAGCGCCGCACTTATGTTTTGATTTTCCTCCGTTACACTGATTTCCTGTGCTGCAAACCCCAAATAAGAAACTTCGAGCGTAACAGGTAATGTTACACTTGCCTTGATCTCAAAATTTCCATTGATATCTGTAACAGCACCGTAGTTTGTTCCTTTCACCTGAACGTTGGCACCTATTAAAGCATCTTTAGATTCTTTATCTGTAATTTTTCCTTTGAGGGTGATCTCCTGTGCAGTAGCATAAAAACTCAATAATGTGCATAGGAATACTGAAAATAATTTCAATGAATTACTTAAAGATTGCATTTGGTTAGATTTTTGGTTTTAATATTAGTTTATGGTAAATGATTTCGTCGCCTTTTCATCTTCATTCTTTACATCCCTGATCTCCAGTAAATACTGACCTTTAGCGAAACCTGCTAAGTTGAAATGTTCTTCTTCTGAAATTTCCTGGCTCAGCATTTTTTCACCGATCATGTTATAAATCGTGGCGATATACTTTCCATTCTTGTTGATGAATAACGAGAACTTTCCTGCACTTGGATTTGGATATAAATTGATATCCCAGCTTGTTTTAAATGTTTTTGGCTTGTTCACAGCCGTGATCACTTTGTCGTTTCCGAAGACAGGTAATTCTATGCGTGTAGGATACTGATCTGAAAAAGCAACGCGTTGTACGGAAACTCTCGGTGCGTATTCTGTTCCATTGAACATATACGTTCTTCCATCAGCCGGTTTTCTTCTGAAAAATTCATTCGGCATGATCGGAACATTCGCACATGACTGGAACCTCGGATAGTTACTGCTGGAGATCAATACTTTTATTTTATGTCCCTGCGCAAACGTATATGCGATCGGGTAACACTTGAAATAATATTCATAGATCTTACCGACGTCGATGTTTGAAAAAGGTGCGTTATCATTTTCACTACCTTGTGCTAATGACTTCGCATATTCGCGGGCACGTGCATTTACTGAGCCTTCCACGACAAAGAATTCTTTTCCATCAGGATAAACATCTAATATTCTTACAAAGAAATCGCAATCTGTTGGTCCGCTTACTGAATTTCCAGGATTAGATTTTGCGTACATTTTTACTCTCGGAAAACCAACGATAGATAATGAATCGGGTAACACTTCGGTTTCAAATTTCACAACGCCTTCCCTGTCCATGGTGAACTTTGTAAAATTAGTATCTGCTAAATTCATTTGTCCCTGTGCATCGCGATCGCCTTGCGGTGTTCTTTCGAGCATGTTTCCTCCACCAACAGTAATAATTGGATTATCCGGGTCGTGTACATAAGTTTTATAACCTTCGTCACCTGTAGGCGGCACAAAATTCATTCTGCCGTTCTGGTGCAGGAACATATCGTGCCATACGATATCATGTGGTGGAAATTCATCACTTCCCATCCAGTAATTTCCTGCATAAGAAACAGTGCCGTCATCACTGGAAGCGCCTGTTACGTAATAGCGAAAAGTAGGAATAGTAGTATAATCAACCTGCGGTATGCCTTCAAATGGACCTGTGGTACCAAAATTAGCTAACAACGGTCCCAGATCCGGCAAATCTATTTTGAATGGGATCACCAATGTTCCCAGCCTGATTTCCACAGGTACTTGCTTTAAGCTTTTTACTCCAAGAATGAAATTTAAAAGATCTGCAAATGGTATCTTATAATCGGAAGCAGGGAAACGAACTTCGATTTGCGGCAACTGCGGCAATGGCTGTTGCCATCTTTTCGATTGTGGGATTAAAACTTTCGGTTCACCTACATTATTATATCCGTGATAATTCAGGTTGTACCTGAACCAGCTGATCAATTCCGATTTTGCAATGTCTGCAATATTTAAACCTGCACCACCTGCACCAAGGTTAGAAATATCGATCCTGGTAATATCGGTTACGTTATGAGGATATATTTTGTCGCCTGTTTTTGTAGATGCTATTGTTTGATGTGCCCATGGACCGATAACGATCTTTTGCAATCTTTTATTTACTGTAATGTTATCCTGGATGCGCTGTGTAGTTTCTATTGATCCATCCACGAAAATATCCCACCAGCCTGAAACCAGGAATGCAGGTACTTCAATATTTCTATAGCGTGAATATTGACCGTTCTTATCTCCTTCCCCATTAATATCTACCGGCGCGTGACTTGCATCCATATCACCGCGACCTAACGAGTTTGGATAATAACCGCAGGGGCTGTTTTCATATCTCACTGTTACGAAGTGATCTATTGCTTTGTTTGATGCATCAAATTTATCCGGTGTGCCATAATCTTTTGAAGAGTGAATATCATCATCGATCCCTCCGTCAATTCCCATTAACTCATCACGTGTATCCTTTATTTGTCCGCGTAACCAACCGGTTACCAGTCCATCTCTCAAACAGCCGTTCCAGAAGCCGGTACTTTTGTAAAACTCTAACGGTCCAACAATAGGGAACATCATTTTCAAGCCTGGTTTTGTGGGATCAATTTTATGAGCTGCAGCAGCCTGTAACTGGTTATAACCTAAAGCAGAAGCGCCAAACGTTCCGATGGAACCATTATATACGAGTGCTGTATCATTAAATATCCCGTCATGATTCAGGTCGTAAGTTCTGACCAGTTGGTTCTTTACAAATTCAATCGTGTTATATCCATCTTCATGATTATTTCCATTCCTGGGATCTGATGGTGCAGTTATATCCAATACATGCGTATAATTGTGATAAGGCCATTTTTTCCAGCTATCTGAATACAAGGGAAGATAAGCTCCCTGCGACGTATATCTGCCCCGCATATCCTGAACCGCGCCTACATAACCGAGGAGTGACATTGCAGAGCCTTCTATTGCCCCTTCTTTATTATAAGGTGTTCTTTCGAGCACCATCGGAAGTTGATATGGATTTGGATTAGGCTGCCCGTTAATACTGTCATAAATAATGAACTGCGCACCTTTTGGTAGTATTACAGCATTGATAGGAATTTTTATAGGCGGAAATGGCGCAGGTAAAAGTTGAAAAGTAAATGTATCGTTGTATGCAAAACTGTCCTGCAGGATCGGAAGATAAATATCCGTCATTAACTTAGTGCCGTCCGGCATGGTAAATGGTACCGTTGTACAGGTGGAAAAATCCGATATGTCATCTATCTTTCCATTTACACTGCTGCCCGGAACTTCATGGGCTCCCGGTATCGGGAAATATTTGGTTTGTGCTTTTACCTGGATAAACGTACAAGCTAATAAGATCAGGGGTAGAAACTTTCTCATATTTATTTTTGTTTTCACCTAAATTTACACTTTTAATCGAACTGTTAATAATACTTAATTCTTTTTTTTAAGAATTCCTTTCAAATCACAAAAAACCATGACAGAACTCCGGGAAATTATTAGTGAACAAGGATTACTGATTATATTAAATCTTATTATTATTGAAAGTTTATTGTCCGTTGATAATGCTGCTGTGCTTGCAACAATGGTATTAGACCTTCCGAAGAGACAGCGTAACAAAGCTTTAAAATATGGAATATTCGGTGCATATATTTTTCGCGGTATATGTTTGCTGCTTGCTGCATGGCTGATAAAAATATGGTGGCTGAAAGCAGTTGGCGGTTTATATCTTGTCTATCTTTTTTATAAATATTTCAAATCCAAAGCAACATCTAAAAAAGAGGATGATCTTCTGAATAAAAAGGAAGGGAAGTTTTATAAGTACACATTTGGCTTAGTGGGCAAATTCTGGTCAACCGTAATTCTTGTAGAAGTGATGGATCTTGCATTTTCCATTGACAATGTGTTTGCAGCAGTGGCGTTTACGGATAATATTTATTTGGTCTGGACAGGTGTTTTTATCGGGATACTCACCATGCGTTTCGTTACGCAGGGATTTGTAAAATTGATGGAAAAATTCCCCTTCCTTGAAACATCTGCATTCGTGGTGATCGGGCTATTAGGAATAAAATTATTGCTCTCTGTTCCTTCACATTTTTTGAAGGACGATCTTTATGCTTTTGCTTTTATCGATAGTGAAAGATTCGATTTTTATATTTCCATGGGCACAGTAGCCGTTTTTATCCTTCCACTTATTACATGCTATCTTTTTAATTACCCTAAAAGAAGCAGTATTAAGCCTTCCTCGCCAGATAATGATGAATAGAATTTTTTGAAATTCAGTAACTCTTCTATAAAAAATTGTAATTTGCATATACAATTTTTTTAAATATAGATCACCAAAAAACATTCATTATGAAAACTACAATTAAAATTTCGCTTTTATTTGCAGCATTCTATTTTGTTGCAGGCAATTTCACTATGGCACAAGACAAGCCATTCAAGGATGGAACAGTATGGCAATTATCATTTATTAAAAGCAAGCCTAACATGGGCGAGGAATACCTGAAAGGTTTAAGCGCCACCTGGAAAAAAGTTCATGACGAAGCAATAAAACAAGGACTCCTGGTGTCATACAAAATATTATCCGGTGAGGCGTCAAACCCCGGTGACTGGGATATTTTGTTGATGGAAGAATTTAAAAATATGGCTGCTATGGAAGGACAAGATGCAAAATGGGATGCTATTATGACCAGCGTGGTTGGCAACCAGGACCAGCAAAAAGCACTGAGTATGAAACGCGTGGAGATACGCGATATTTATGGCGGTAAGATGATGAGAGAATTGGTGTATAAATAATTAATGTTGTACATATCACCTTATATAGGCGCGTTGATAACGCGCTATTTTTTTTTTGATTAAAATCATTTTTTTATTTTATCTTATTTATATTTATAAAATCAATATTGCTATGAAAATAAAATTACTATTCAGCGCTTTTCTCATTTCGTTAGCTACCATAATAAGTTGCAAAAAGGAATCTACCACTACAAAAAACAATAATCCTGTTATCCCAAAAGTAAAAAAGGCTCCTGTGCTGACTACATCCGCCATCACATCGATTATCGATACTACCGCAGTTTCGGGGGGCTCAATTTCCGACAGCGGAAGCTCAGCCATTATTGAACGCGGTATATGCTGGAATACGACCGGGCATCCAACTATTTTTGATAAAAGGACACAAAGCGGAACAGGTATGGGCAACTTTACCATCACGATGACCAACCTGATATCCTTAAAAACATATTACGTACGTGCTTATGCCGGCAATAGCGATACGGTGGGTTATGGCAATGAAGTATCGTTCACAACACTTGTTGTAGATATTGACGGAAATATATACCACGCAGTAACTATCGGTACACAAACGTGGCTTGTCGAAAATCTGAAAACCTCAAGATATAATGATGGGGGCACCATTACAACCGACTTGGATAGTATAAGCTGGGGTAACACTTTTTTCGGAGCATATGCTTATTACAATAATGATCCCTCCACAAATGCTACTTATGGAAAGCTATACAACTGGGATGCTGTTTATACAGGGAAACTGGCGCCCAAAGGCTGGCATGTTCCGAGCTTCGATGAAATGACTACACTGACTGATTATTTAGGTGGAAATTTTGGATCAGGTGGTGCTATGAAAGAAACAGGCACGCTGCATTGGCAAACACCAAATACGGGGGCAACTAATGTAAGCGGCTTTACAGCCTTACCGGGCGGGGAACGAGACCTGGACGGTTCGTACTCCGGGTTCGGCACAAACAATTATTACTGGACGACCCGAGGTCTCCCTGGCGCAGGATGGGCACTTTCATTAGATTATTCGACAGCAAATACTTCATTGAATTACTACTATGATAACTACGGCTTTTCGATACGCTGCTTAAAAAATTAATTATTTCTTCAATCGGTCTTTAAAAACTTTTTCAAACTTTTCAATCTTCGGCTGAATAACGTAGGCACAATAGCCTTGAGACTTATTGTTATTGTAATAATTCTGGTGATAATCTTCCGCCTTATAAAATTTATCAAATTGTGTTACCTCTGTTACGATCGGTGAAGGATATGCATGCGCTTTATTTAATTCGGAAATAATTTCTTCTGCAGCTTTTTTCTGCGCATCATTATGGTAAAAAACAACTGAACGGTATTGCGTACCTACATCATTTCCCTGCTGGTTTAATGTAGTCGGATCATGCATTGTAAAGAACACTTTCAATATTTCTGAAAAAGGAACCTTTGAGGGATCAAAAGTTATATGGATCACTTCCGCATGACCTGTAGTTCCTGTGCAAACATCTCTATAGGATGGATTTTTTTCTTTCCCGCCGGAGAACCCTGATTCTACTTTTTCAACGCCATCCAAACGCTGGAATACGGCTTCCATGCACCAGTAACATCCGCCGCCAAGTGTGGCAACTTCTAAATTTTTATTCATTGGTTTTTCCGCTTTTTTAAATGGTTTATTTTCTGCCAACTGTGGTTGATTCTGCGCGTGATTACATCCCGCCAGGAATAATAAACTCAAAATAGTGAAAAATGATTTCATCATAACATTTTTAATACTATGATATACGTACAAATATCCTGCCCCGGTTTTCTTTCTATAAGACGTATTGTGTTAAAGAAGGTTATCTGTTTTTCACTAGAAAGAAATCATTTAAAAACCTGGTATGCAATAAGGGAAACGATGTAAGCGGTGCCGGTCATATATATAAACTGAATGGCAGGCCATTTCCAGCTTCTTGTTTCGCGGTAAACAGTAGCGAGTGTGCTCATGCATTGCATGGCAAACAAATAAAATAACACGAGTGATAAGGCTACAGCCATTGTAAACACGGGCTTTCCTTCCTCATTCTTTTCCATTTGCAGTTTTTGCTTTATCGTTAAATTATCTGCATGTTTTCCGATAGAATATAAGGTAGAGATCGTTCCGACAAACACTTCACGCGCTGCAAAGGAAGTGATCAATGCAATACCGATCTTCCAGTCGAATCCCAATGGTTTTATAACCGGTTCAATTAATCTTCCCGTATAACCTGCAAAAGAATATTCCAGTTTTTTAGAAGCGATATTCATTTCCGTTGTTTCTTTATCGGAATGCAATAAAGATGATTCTATAGCCGCTGCATTTTCCGCTTCCTTCATTTTTTTCGGCGGACCAAAGCTTGCGAGAAACCAAAGGATGAGCGACACGATCAAAATAACTTTTCCTGCGCCAAACACAAAAGCACTCACCTTTTCATACAGCGTATAAAAAACATTTTTCCAGTGCGGCTTCCGGTATTCCGGCAACTCCAGCATTAAAAAAGAATATTCTTCAGACTTCAATATTTTTTTAAAGACAAAAGCAGAAGTCAGCGCTGCGACAATTCCGATAATATACAAAGCCATGAATACAAGTCCCTGCGAATTAAAATAACCGATCTTATATCTCGGCACAATAAAACCGATGAGGATCGCAAATACAGGAATACGTGCTGAACAACTGATCAGCGGCGTTACCATAATAGTGATCAGTCTTTCTTTCCAGTTGCTGATCGTGCGCGTGCTCATGATCGCAGGCACAGCGCATGCACCGCCGGAGATCAGCGAAACAATGCTTCTGCCATTCATCCCGAATCGCTGCATGATATTATCAAACATATACACCGCGCGCGACATGTAACCTACTTCTTCCAACAATGTGATCAGTAAAAATAAAATAGTGATCTGCGGTACGAAGATCAGGATACCGCTGATGCCCGGAATTAATCCTTCGGTCAATAACTTAGTAAAAAGGTTTGATGGCAACGTGTTTTGCAGGAATGTAGCAAGGGTTGCGAATTCGAGATCTATCCAATCCATCGGAATAATTGACCAGGAAAATATTGCCTGGAAGATCAGGAACATCAATGCAAAAAATATAAGCGGACCGAAAACTTTATGCGTAACGATCACATCAATTTTATCCGTTAATGTTTTGGCGTTTGCAAATGATTTGCTCAGTACCTTGCTCAGCACGGGAATAAATTTATTATACCGCTGCATGATCTCGTCGAGCTGGTTGTTTACCGGGTTGAATTTATTTTCCAGTACAATTTCCTGTATTGCGCGAGTGCGATCTGCATTCAAATAATTCAACCGCTTATGCTGATGTGCCAGCAACAATGCATGATATTCATTCTTTACAGGAATGAGCTTAGCAATTTCTGCAGCCACCTTTTTTTCATCAGGCAGGAGCTCATAAAAATGTGCGTGCTTTTTATTTTCATTTGAATTCAGCAATTGCAAGATCTTCTCTTTTATTTCCGGTACGCCCGAACCTGTTCTGCCGTTCATCTTTACAATATCAATCCCCAATTCTTCACTCAATTTTTTTTCATCACACTGCAGGTTTTGCTGTTCCGCAATATCATTCATATTCAACGCTACTATCAATGGAAAATCGAGATCTGCAATTTGCGTCAACAGCAATAAATGGCGTTCTAAATTGGTAACATCAGCAATGTAAATAATCGCGTCGGGATGATCCTGGTTATTGGGATCAAGAAGCGCATGAACGGCGATGCGTTCATCCATCGAAGTCGGGTACAAGCTATAGGTTCCCGGGAGATCGATAATTTCAATTTCATGAGCCTTATCAAGTTTAAAAAAACCGCTTTTTCGTTCAACTGTTACACCGGGGAAATTCCCAACCTTCTGGCGCAAACCCGTCAGCTGGTTAAAAAGGGAGGATTTTCCTGAATTAGGATTTCCCAAAAGCGCTATTTTTTTGAATGTGGTCATGTTTCTAAACCGCTGTAGAACCTGCAGTTTTTTATCTAAGGGATGACAAGATTTAACAATACATTCTCCGCTTCATAGCTGCGGAGGGCGACATAATGGTTTTTTGCGCGTATATAATAGGCGCCTCCAAAAGGAGATTTGCGTACGAGGAGGATTGCAGAACCGGGTAACAAGCCCATTGCCATGAGCTTACAGGCGACAAAACCGTTCGAAAACTCACCGATTATCGCATTTTCCCCAACTTGTAATTGTGTTATATTTTTTGCAGACAGGCTCAACTCTTATTTAGATTAAATCTGAATAACAAAAGTACATCCTTAAATCGATAAAAAAGATGATTGGGGGTATTCTTAACGAAGATTACCTAAGATGAGGTAGGAATCATTTTGGCGCTCGGAGGATCAGCAGCACTGCGAGCACCCCGAACATCATATTAGGAATCCAGACCGCAATAAGAGGATCCAGGTCGCCCTTGGTGGCAAACACTGTAGAGAATTGCTGTATGATGATATACGCACCGCTCAACAGCATTCCTGCCACAATATACAAGCCCATACCATTCCGCATTTTTTTAGTGGTCATCGCTACTGCAATTAGTGTGAGAATAATTGTACTGAACGGAATTGCAGTCCTCCGGTATTTTTCCACCTTATATAATTTTACATTCTCATTTCCTTTGTGAATCTGGTCTATAATAAACTTATTTAATTGTGAAGTAGTCATCGTCTCGATATCATAATCCTGTCTTACATATTCTTTCGTAGAGATCGGCAGGATCATAAATGTATCCGCACCTCTTTTTACCGCATCATACGCTCCTAAATTTTTTCTGTAATTCCAGTTCATCAGATGCCACTTGTGTTTTACACTGTCCCACTGCATATTTTCCGCGCTGAATTTAAACCCTTGTATTTTATTTTTGATTTCTTCCATGGTAAATTTAAAACCGGAATTGTTATTCAGATCGTATGACTGCGTATAAATAAATGTATCCTTCCCGATCTGGAAATGATAATTGATATCTGAAGTGCGCTGGTCTTTTTTTGAAGCATATGTTTCTTCAAATTTTATTTTTATTTTATTTGATTGCGGCAATAAATGATGATTATAATAGGCAAATAACAATGCAAGCAAAACAGCCGTAAACATATACGGGGCTAGCAGCCTGTAAAAACTGACGCCGCCATTGAGCATGCAGATAATTTCCGTATTTGAAGTTAAGCGCGAAGTAAAATACACGACAGAAATAAACACGAAGATCGGTGCCAGCATCAACCCTATCCACGGAATAAAATTCAGGTAATAATCAAATATAATTGCATGTAGCGGCGCATGGTTGCCGATAAAATCATCGATCTTTTCCGTGATATCAATAACAATTGCAACAGAGCTCAGCAAAAAGATCGCGAAGAAAAAAGTAATTAAAAACTTTTTGATGATATACCTGTCGAGGATGGTCATGCTAAATTCTCTTATCCATTTTTATGATCATTTCATTTTTCCACGAAGTAAAAGTACCTTCTTTAATTTTATTGCGCGCTTCCCTCATCAGCCATGTATAGAAAGATAAATTTTGCAAGCTTGCAATTTGCGCAGCGAGATATTCCTCCACTACAAAGAGGTGCCGTAAATATGCTTTCGAATGTTTGTTGCTTGTTGAACATGGTATGTTTGAATCGATCGGAGAAAAATCCTCCTTCCATTTTTGATTTTTTATATTGATGATGCCATCCGCAGTATACAACAAACCATGCCGCGCATTTCGCGTCGGCAGCACGCAATCAAACATATCCACTCCCAATGCAATAGATTCCAAAAGATTTACCGGCGTACCCACACCCATTAAATAACGCGGTTTATCTTTCGGCAATATACGGCAAACATGATCTGTCATTTCATACATCATTTCTGCAGGTTCGCCCACTGCCAAACCTCCTATCGCATTCGCGGGACGATTTTGCGTGCTGATAAATTCTGCAGATTCGGTTCGTAGATCTTTGTATGTACTGCCCTGAACGATGGGAATTAAAGTTTGCTCATGACCATATAGCGGATCTGTTGTATCAAACCGTTGTATACATCGCAGCAGCCAGTCGTGTGTGATCTTCAGCGACTTTTTTGCGTAATCATATTCGCAGGGATAAGGCGTGCATTCATCAAACGCCATGATAAAATCAGCGCCGATGATGCGCTGCGTATCCATTACATTTTCCGGCGTGAATAAATGCCGGGAACCATCGATATGCGACTGGAAAGTGACGCCTTCTTCAGTTAATTTTCTGCGGTGACTCAGCGAGTACACCTGGTAACCGCCGCTGTCCGTTAGCAAAGGTTTTTGCCAGGTATTGAATGCATGCAAACCACCTGCTTTCCTAAGTGTTTCCGTGCCGGGTCGCAAATACAAATGATACGTATTTCCCAAAATGATCTGGGCATTCACTTCATCTTCGAGCTCTTTGAACTGCACTGCTTTTACCGTTCCCTGTGTTCCGACAGGCATAAAAACTGGCGTTTCAATATTGCCGTGATCGGTTGTAATTGTTCCGGCGCGCGCAGCTGAGTTAGTGTCTGTATGTTGAATGCTGAATGTCAAATGTTGAATTGAAAGCCAAAATTGATAAATAAATAAGATAAAATGAAGTTGGACAAACTTATTCTTTTATTTTTATTCGATGGGTTTCCTGTTTTATTTATTTGCTGCTTGCTGTTTGTACCAACTCACATATTTATTAGTGCTGATCATTAAGATCGCTTTGCAAAAAAAAGAAGCTCTTCGAAACACATCTGTCAAAACCTCTACAACATTTGTAAGCGTGATCATTTGCGCGAAAAACGAAGAAGAAAATCTACGGATAAATCTTCCTCTTATTTTCGATCAGAATTATGCGGATTTTGAAGTGATCGTTGTTGACGATGGATCAGTAGATAATACTTTGCTACTGTTAAATAATTTGACAGCACAATATCCAAACTTAAAATTTATTTCTATCTCCAGGGACGAAAAAATTGGAATCGGAAAGAAGTATGCACTGCAAAGAGGTGTTCAAAAAGCAAAGGGAGATGTTGTTTTATTGACCGATGCCGATTGCAAGCCTGCTTCTCAACACTGGATAAGAGAAATGGCTTCCCTGATAAGTAATCAACATAAAATTGTATTGGGCATTAGTCCATATGAAAAGCGAAATACCTTTTTGAATGCATTAATAGAATATGAAACCGCGCACACCGCATTGCAATATATTGGATTTACTTTGTGGTCGCATACATATATGAGCGTCGGAAGAAATGTATGTTATGATAAAATATTATTGTCAACTAAATCCTGGACAAACAAAGAATTATCCATTGCTTCCGGTGATGACGATCTTACGATTCAAACGCTCGCAACACCTGTAAATACTACAGTTTCCTTATCACCGGAAAGCTACACGATCAGCGAGCCAAAAGAAAACTGGCGCGACTGGCTAAAACAAAAACTAAGACATTATGAATCGGGAAATCTTTATAGATCTTCGCATAAGCTTTTTTTAGGAGGCTATCTTCTCACCAAATTATTATTATATATTTTAGCTGTTTATTTTATTGCCGTTCATGTTTTTGCAGCCCCGACTGTTATTTTAATTCTTTTACATACTGTTCTAATAACGCTCGTCAATTTTATCTTACAAAAACATCTGCGGTTAAACTCAAGATGGATTTTTGCAGTTATATTTGATA
>JAQBNI010000132.1 GCA_028288625.1 Bacteroidota bacterium
CTAAATAAAGTATCGATCGCAACTTGTTGGGAAGGATAATTTATTTCCAGCTTTGTTTTTATATCTGACGGGCTTCTCATATCCGATGTAAAAAGATTGTAGATCTGTGGAAATGTTATACCGGAAACCTGGTCAAACGGTTCATTGCTTCCTGCATCATTCAAATCAAAATATAATCCGTATGGTATCCAGTAAGGAGATTGATTTTCTTCGGTAGTCAGGTATTTTTGTTTCCCATAAGTATAATAACCGCATATCATGGAAAGGTCTTCCGCCCATGCTTCAGATAAGCTGACAATACCGGAATTCGGAAACGTTGGATCGCCGTAACCGGTATGAGAATAAATATATTCAACATACGGCAGCCAGAAATCCGGACCTACTTTAGTGTAATGTGTTGCATGTGATAATTCATGAAACATGGTTTCGATAAAGGATGCTTTTGCAATGGTTAAGTAAGAAGTGAAGAACGGGGCATACAGATCGGGTAACTGATCTTTTACAAGAGGCGCTAAAATTGCAGCCTGGCTTGCAGGAATATTAAAAAGACCTGTCAGTAATTGCTCCGGGTTCGCAATATTCTGTATAGCCATATTTTTCAACATGGGTGTAGCAAAGTGCGAGCTGATCACGGCATCCTTTCCCAGCCAGAAAAGCATTTTTTTATCCGGCATTAAAAAACCATAATGCCTTGCAAAGTCGATATATTTATTTAATGCTAAGAGTGCTGCACACGAATGATGCAGTTCGGCATTTTTAAATCCGTTTCCAATCGCAATATTAATGTTGCTGAATGCACACGATTTTTTAAAACCCATGGAGTATGCATTTGGATTTACAACACCTGCAATGTTGGAAAGATTCAGCGTGTGTATTTCAACATAATCGTTATCAAATTTCAATAATATTTCTACAGTATCGGAAATGATGGAAGAAGAAGTAATAGAAAATTTTCCAAGAGAATCAGTAAAGCCGTAGATTGTATTTGTTACATCTTTCAGGATCACTCTTACACCTTTCAATGGCACCATTATGCTGTCTATCGGATCAAAGAAAGTAACCTGTCCGTGGTAAGTCGTACTATTCGTTGCCGAAGTTCTGCTTAAAGAGGAATTGTCGGAAATATACAGATCGCTGATTTTTTCTGTTTGATATTGTGAGATATTTACTCCATTCGGCACCACACCATAATAGACGCCGTATTGCTGTGTATGCTCTGTTTTATAATTCAAATTTCGATCCGGTACTGCATCAAAAGGATGGTCGAGTAAAATTACACCCTGTGATTCCAGGTCGCTGTATTGTTTGCTGTTATAGATCCTGAATTTTAAATATTGATGAGATGGATTTCCAGTTATTGTATTCCGGTTTGGCAAGATATATGGATTGTGAAGCTGGTGCGTAATAATTACGGAACAGCTGTCAACAGGTTGAGGACCGTTGGTTGGAACACAGCCCCCAACAAGCATCGTAAGTAAAATGTAAATATATTTTTTCACAGCAGTATTTATTTCAATAAAGATAAGAATAAATTTTCCGCCTGCTAAGCGAAATCTGCAGTCAGTCCATAAAAAAAAGACTTCCCCCAAAGGAAGTCTTATATAAGAATATTCTATCTAATTATTGCATATTGCTGATCAGCGCGTCTGCAAATTCAGAACTTTTTAAAAGTTTTGCATCCTGCATCAGCCGGTGAAAATCATATGTAACCGTTTTGTTTTCTATTGTTTTTTCCATCGCATTTACAATCATGCTTGCGGCTTCTATCCATCCTAAGAATTCAAACATCATTACACCAGACAGGATCACAGAACTTGGGTTCACTTTATCCTGGTTCGCATATTTCGGGGCAGTACCATGTGTTGCTTCAAACACTGCCATGCCGGTTAAGTAATTAATATTTGCACCGGGAGCAATACCAATCCCGCCTACAAGCGCCGCCAAAGCATCGGAAATATAATCACCATTTAAGTTCAATGTTGCAACCACATCATATTCATCCGGGCGAAGAATGATCTGTTGTAAAAAATTATCTGCAATCGCATCTTTCACAATTAATTTTCCTTCTGATTCCGCTTTCTTCATTGCAGCATTCGCTTCTTCCTGTCCTTCTTCCGCCAGTATTTTATCATACTGCGGCCATGTGAACACTTTGTCGCCGAATTCTCTTTCCGCAAGCTTGTAACCCCACTCCTTGAATTTACCTTCCGTAAATTTCATGATGTTGCCTTTATGTACAAGCGTCAAACTTTTGCGGTTGTGCTTCAATGCATACTCCATAGCAGAGCGCACAAGGCGTTCCGTACCTTCGAGCGATACGGGTTTAATTCCAAGTGAAGATGTTTCGGGGAAACGGATCTTATCCCCGATGTTCATTTCTGTTTGCAGGAAGTGCAATAATTTTTTACACTCATCCGTTCCTTCCATCCATTCAATTCCTGCATAAATATCCTCGGTGTTTTCACGGAAGATGATCATGTCAACTTTTTCCGGGACCTTCGAGTTAGAAGGCACGCCCTGGAAATATCTCACCGGTCGAACGCAGGCGTATAGATCGAGGATCTGTCTCAATGCAACATTTAAGGAACGTATTCCCCCACCGACCGGTGTGGTTAAAGGACCCTTGATAGCAATACGGTTTTCATTGATCACTGCTAAAGTTTCATCCGGCAGCCACGAGCCTGTTTGCTTGTATGCTTTTTCTCCGGCAAGTACTTCTTTCCAGTGTATCTTTTTCTTGCCTCCATACGCTTTTTCTACTGCTGCATCAAAGACGCGCACCGATGCGCGCCAGATGTCGGGTCCTGTTCCATCACCTTCAATAAAAGGAATAATAGGTTCATTTGGCACGTTCATCTGCCCTCCGTTTATTGTTATTTTTTCTGCTGACATATTAATTTTTTCTAGTTGGCAAATATAATCAAACTTCGAAGCTTTGGCACGGAAATATCGTTTTTATAAAATACGAAGATGCCAATAGTTGTTATATTAAATCTTTCATTTGAAAAAAGGTTCATGCATTTTGTTCCGTTTTACTGTTCGCGCTTTAAATCGTGTCGTATTTTATTACCTTTGTTGAAATGCAAAATCCAAATCTTGACGCGTCAGGCGATTTCTTATCCAAAACTGAAAAGGAGTTGGAAAAAGTATTGCGCCCGCAGGTATTGGAGCATTTTGCAGGGCAGCAGCAGATCATAGAAAATCTGCATATTTTTATCAAGGCAGCAAAGCAGCGCGATGAAGCTTTAGATCACGTTCTGTTGCACGGACCGCCCGGGCTCGGAAAAACTACGCTATCAAATATTATTGCAAATGAATTAGGTGTGGAGATGAGAACAACCTCCGGACCTGTATTGGAAAAGGCGGGAGACCTTGCAGGCTTGCTCACGAACCTGCAGCCGAATGATGTATTATTTATCGACGAGATACACCGGTTAAATACGACCATTGAAGAATATTTGTATTCCGCTATGGAAGATTATAAAATAGATATTATGATCGATAGCGGACCGAGTGCGCGCAGCATCCAGCTTACACTAAATCCTTTTACGCTGATCGGCGCTACAACGCGTTCCGGTTTGCTGACGTCACCTTTGCGCTCTCGTTTTGGAATTACTTTTCGTCTTGAATATTATACAGCAGAAGTGTTGAAGAATATTATCAAGCGATCCGCGAATATTTTAAATACGGAGATTGATGAAAAAGGCGCGATGGAAATTTCAAAGAGAAGCCGCGGAACACCGAGAATAGCGAACGCATTGCTGCGTCGCGTGCGCGATTTTGCACAAATAAAAGGCACCGGAAAAATTGATATTGAAATCGCAAAATATGCATTGGCTGCTTTAAATGTGGACGAGCATGGACTGGATGAAATGGACAATAAAATTTTATCTGCCATCATAGAAAAATTTGCAGGCGGACCTGTGGGATTAACAACGATTGCTACTGCTGTGGGTGAAGAAGCAGGAACTATTGAAGAAGTGTATGAACCGTTTCTTATACAGGAAGGTTATTTAAAACGCACACCTCGCGGTCGTGAAGCTACAGAAAAATCATATCGCCATATCGGCAAAGTTCCGCCGTTACAATCCGGTACATTGTTTTAATTCATTTTAATGAGACCTGCTATTTTTTGTTTGTTGATGATGTTCTTTATCGGGTGTAAACCGCGTGCAGCAAAAGAAGTGTCTATAACCGAGATCATTAGAACAGCTAAGGTGGAAGAGCATAAAAATGTATCCTGGCATATAACAGGGACAGAACCTTTCTGGAGCATGTATATACATAATGATACGTTTATCTATTCCAGGTTAAGTGAAAAAATTGATACGGTATATTTTAAAATGGATAATTATATTTTTAGTGGTGACAGTATTACCTATTGGTTGTCTGATCCTGATAAGCAACAAGCGAAAATAAATATCTTTCAAAGTGAAAAGCCTTGCAGTGACGGTATGAGCGACAAGGCTTATTCGTTTCATGCAACAGCTTTATATAAAAATGAACGGCTAAATGGCTGCGCAGAAAAATAATAATAATGGAAAACTCAAAACTAATTAAGATCGCCACTTACTATAATCAATTTGATGCAGAACTTGCAAAACTAAAGCTGGAAGAAAACGGGATATATTGTTTTTTAAAAAATGAATATGTCGCGCAACTGCAATTTGGTATTGCAAATTTTGAGTTAATGGTGAATAGCGACGACAAAGAAACTGCTTTGAAATATCTTGAAACAGATGAAGATATTACCCGGGAAAATTAATAAGTCAGGAAATTACTTTCTCTTTTTCAAATGCATTTTGCAGCATTGAGAAAAAGATGTAAGTTATTATGATCGTGCTGAAGGCTATCCAGTCTAAAAAAATGATCTGTGGCACGCAAGCAATTAAAAACAATACGCGAAATTTATTTTGTGTCCAGCTGAACGGATTTCCCTTCAAAGAAAAGAGCCTGATTTCAGTGACCATTAAAATGGATATAATTAAGGTAACCGCGAGGATAGAGTATGGATGATAGAATATCTTTAATATCGCTGGATTAATATGCCCTGCATAAAATAGGTTACAGTAATAGCCGAGCACAAATATGGCAGCAGCAGGGGTAGCCAGTCCTAAAAAATTTTGCTTCTGGCGTGTATCAATATTAAATTTTGCCAGCCGGAAACATGCAGCCACCGAATATATAAATACAATATATCTTATAAAGTGAATACCGAAATAAAACGCCTGCATGGAAAAGCTGGACACCTTGAATAGCATTACCGCCGGTAAAAGACCAAATGTTACCATATCCGCAAGAGAATCCAGTTGTACACCAAGACTTGAATCAGCATTTAACAACCGTGCTGCATACCCATCAAGGAAATCAGCCAGCAAAGCTATACCCATCAGGTACGGCACATAATAAAATTGATTTTGCAAACAAACCGTGATACCTAAACATCCTGAAATTAAATTTAATACAGTGAGTGCATTCGGGATTTGTTTTTTCATAGCAGCTATTTTAATCTCAAAAACTTAAAGTGATGGACATGCAAAACTAATTATTTTATTCATTTTTCTATGCTTTCGCATTGGATGGAGATGGTGCAGCTGAAATTTTTATCCACGTCTTTATGGAATTTGAATGTAAAATGTCTCTCAATGGTAAAGACGTCCTATGCTGGTTAAAATTTTTGGAAGCGCTGTGTTTGGCGTTGATGCGGTAACTATAAACGTAGAGGTAAATGTTTGCAGCGGGAGAAAATATTTTCTTGTGGGGTTACCCGATAATGCGATCAAGGAAAGCTGGAGCCGTGTGGAAAGTGCGCTGCGTGTAAATAATTATAAAATGCCGCGTATTAAGATCATTGTAAATCTTGCACCGGCGGATATCCGCAAAGAAGGCTCTGCTTATGATCTGCCGATTGCTGTGGGTGTGCTCACGGCTTCAAACCAGATCACAGTTGACACGCTTTCAAAATATATTATTATGGGCGAGCTTTCTTTAGATGGAAAAGTACAGCCGATCAAGGGTGCGCTGCCGATTGCGATACAGGCGAAGAAAGAAGGTTTTGAAGGCATCATACTGCCAAAGCAAAATGCAAATGAAGCGGCGATCGTCAGTGACTTCAATGTGTATGGCGTTAGCCATCTTGATGAAGTGGTTGATTTTTTATGCGGGAAGAAAATGATTACGCCGACTGTTGTAAAAACACACGACCAGTTTTATGCGAATGTAGAAAACGCAGGTTTTGATTTCTCTGATGTGAAAGGACAGGAAAATATTAAGCGCGCACTGGAGATCGCTGCTGCCGGCGGGCATAATGTAATTTTGATCGGTCCGCCTGGTGCAGGAAAAACTATGCTTGCTAAAAGAATGCCTACGATTTTGCCGCCATTGTCGCTACAGGAGGCGCTGGAAACCACGAAGATCCATTCGGTAGCAGGAAAGTTGAAGAAAGATGCATCGCTGTTATATCAAAGACCATTCCGTTCACCGCATCATACGGTAAGCGATGTTGCTTTAGTAGGTGGAGGGGGACATCCGCAGCCGGGTGAAATTTCTCTTGCGCATAATGGCGTGTTGTTTTTGGATGAATTACCTGAGTTTAAGCGCGGAGTACTTGAAGTCATGCGTCAGCCGATGGAGGAGCGGAAAGTAAATATTTCTCGTGCGAGATATTCTATTGATTATCCTGCAAACTTTATGCTGGTGGCGAGCATGAACCCGTGTCCGTGCGGTTATTACAATCACCCCGAGCGTACGTGTGTTTGCGGACCGGGAGTTGTACATAAATATCTCGCAAAAATTTCCGGTCCGTTGCTGGATAGGATCGATCTGCATGTGGAAGTAACGCCGGTGAACTTGCAGGATATGTCATCGAAAAGAATTTCTGAAAGCAGCAGCGAGATACGAAAGCGTGTCGTAGCTGCAAGAAAAATACAGGAGGAGCGTTTCAATGGGGAAGATTTGTATTGCAACGCGCAAATGACAACTAAACTTACAAGGGACATTTGTATACTGGATGATACCTCACAAAATTTATTAAATACCGCCATGAAAAGATTAGGACTTTCCGCAAGAGCGTATGAACGAATTATCCGGGTAGCGAGGACGATAGCCGATCTTGCTAAAAGCGAAAATATTCAAATGGAACATTTAGCTGAAGCTATACAATTCAGAAGTTTGGATAGAGAGAATTGGGCGACGTAGATCAGATGAAACTTCGTGATGTACGCCATACAATTTAGTTGTATGGGATCGGGAGGGATCCGTAGTATAATGAATTGCATAGCGGTAATATTATATGTATTGACGTATATCAAGAAAAAAAAATTGAAAAGAGTATCGAGCATTGCTTTATGTCATAAAATTACTGATTCCAACACTTTATGCAATATTGTGGATATTAGAAGACTGATTTTTTGAACAATTTCCTGATCTTTGGATATCGCAAATTTTTAAATTAAAAAAAGTATTCATGAAAAAACTAACACTTATTGTAATGGCAGTAATAGCAATTTTAGTTGCTTGCCAAAAAGAGTCGCAACAGGCTCAAAATGTTACCGGGAAAACCACTACCGGAAGCCTTAATCAAACCCTTGATACCAAACAACTATCCGGAGGTGCGGGAGTACATATGGGCAGCTCAGGTAGTAGTGCAGCAGGTGATAATTATATCGTATTGAAGACTGTGCCATTGTTAGCCGGTCAATTTTTAGCTGTCGGAACTGTTACCGTGGCTAATGACGATCTATATGTTTATGTATCCTACAACATTACACTTCCTGTTTGGAAAATTTCTGAACTCCACTTATATCTTGGAGACTCTACAGAAATTCCTGCAAATAATTCAGGAAATCCTATTCCGGGACAGTTTCCAAATAAGATCACATTTAAGAAAACTAAAGTGAGTTCTTATACCTTTGCTTTTCCAAGGGAAGATGTTGGCGAATGCTTCAGCGTTGCGGCACATTGTGTTGTAAGTGGAGGTGGATCTGAAACCGCTTGGGGACAAGGATCACTTTTCCCGAATGCAAATCAGTGGGGAATGTTTTTTAACGTTTGTACAACTCCTGTAGGTCCGCCTAAAGGGTAATTCAAATTATAACAATAAAAAAAGGTTGACGGGATAGTCAACCTTTTTTGTTTTAAGCTGACAGATAAAAGAAGCTTGTAAGTTATAAGATCAACAACTAGAAATAAATCTCGTTGTGTGATTACCGGAACAATTACACTTATATTGCGTTTAATACAAAACACATCTCTTGAAAAATAAAATTTACACGATACTTGGTATCTGTCTTGTATGCGCTAATATCTTTACAGCCTGCAAATCTTCCGATAATTCGAAAGTTGGAAATGAAACATCCGATAAAAAAGATACAACTATAAATGAGATCTTGGAACCGCAACCTGTGCCTGAAAAAGATACAACGGCAGAAGTGAAACCATCAACAGAAACAAGTGACACTACAAAGAAAGCGGATGCAAAAATAGTTCCGCTAACTGTTTCCATCGGTAATCTTAAATCCCCGAGTGCGCCTGTAATTGTTAGTTTTTATACACCACAAAACAAATTCCTCGATCTGTACGATCAGAAGAAATATCAATTCAAACCTAAAAACGGAAAGTTGTCTGAAAAGATCACGGATCTTCCTTACGGTGTATATGCAATTGCTATTTTCGAAGATTTAAACAGCGACGGTAAAATTGATAAGAACATGCTCGGTATACCAACAGAGCCTTATGCTTTTTCTCAAAACTATAAGCCGAAAATACATGCACCGTCTTTTGATGATTGTAAATTCACTTACAATGCAAAAGAGAATTCTGTAAAGATGACGCTTCTTCATTAATTGAAATAGTGAAATTGAGGGTGAAAATTAAAGTGAAGTGGATGTCTAAGTAAGAATATAATCTTACGACTTCCATCATTTTATCTTACTTATTTTGATCATGTTTGCGCGTCCCTTATTCTTGATCGGCATGCTCGCCGTACTCACAACAATATCTCCCGTAGCAACAAGCTTTTTATCTTTCAGCAAGTGAATAATATCTTCGATCGATTCATCCGTACTTACAAAGCTGTCGTAAAAAAATACATCCACCCCCCAAACCAGGCTGAGCGTGTTCATCAACAGAGGGTTGCTTGTGAAAATATGTATATCTGCCTTAGGGCGATAACTCGCCAGCATAAATGCCGTGTAGCCGGAATAAGTCATGCCGTTAATAGCCTTAGCTTGCACATCCGCTGCCATTTTGCATGCATTAAAACAAATAGCATCAGATAAGAATGTTTTTGAATGTTTATCCGGCAATAAATTTTTTTCATAGATCTCATCTTCGTGTTCCGTGCGGCGGATGATCTTCGCGATCGTTTGCACCACGCGCGCAGGATATTTTCCAACAGAAGTTTCACCGCTCAGCATGATCGCATCCGCACCATCGAGTACTCCATTCGCAACATCAGTGATCTCCGCGCGTGTCGGTCGAGTCATATCCATCATCGACTCCATCACCTGTGTAGCAATGATCACTGGCTTTGACGCCTGTATGCATTTCTTGATGATCTTTTTTTGTATCAGCGGCATTTCTTCCATAGCTACTTCCACGCCAAGGTCGCCGCGTGCGATCATCACCGCATCCGTTGCTTTTATAATACTGTCGATATTTTTTACAGCTTCGGGTTTTTCGATCTTCGCAATGATCTTTATACCGGATTGCTGTCCGTCTATAATATTTCTGAGATCTGTAATGTCTTTTGCAGTTCGCACAAACGATAACCCGATCCAGTTCACAGGATGCTTTAAAATAAAATTGAGGTCTTCATGATCTTTTTCCGTTAAGCTTGGCAATGTGATCACCGTATTAGGTAAATTAAATCCTTTCTTGGAAGATAAAATTCCTCCGGAGATAACTTTACACTGTATTGCTTTTTCACTTAAGATCGCTTCCACCTGCAACTCTAATTTTCCATCGTCTATCAGTATAAATTCACCCACCTGCAGATCTTTCGCGAGTTGTTCATAGGTAACAGAAAAAATTTCCTTCGTACCGATCACTTCATCGCTTGTTACTTTTATACTTTTTCCTTCCTCTAACTCAATCGCATTATTTTGCATCAAGCCTGTACGCAATTTCGGTCCCTGCAGATCCGCTAAAATTCCTGCATTCGATTGATGTGTTTCATTCAATTTTACAATACGTTCAATAACGAGCTGGTGATCTTCATGCCTGCCGTGGGAAAAATTAATACGGAAAACATCTACACCGCTGAGAAATAATTCTTCCAGTTTTTCATAGCTGCTGCTTGCAGGACCAATCGTGGCTACTATTTTAGTTTTTCTTCTTCGAATCATTCAAGTGTCGGATTAATAAATTGTGTTTTGATTTCAGTGAGTTCACTTCAAGCTGTATTGCCGATTGCACGCCGGGAGTTTTTGTGAGCAGATCGGTAAATGCTTCCCTTTCAAAATAATCTTCTTCGCCGTGCAACAGGAATAAAAAGTCAAAGTTTTTTAATTCCGGGATAAGAATATTTCCGGCATTTTTATTCTGGATGATTTCAAGCGTATAAAACAACGCCTCATTTTTAAATTTATAAACATTGAAATGTTTGAAGCCTTTTATCTGCGGACTGTAAAATTCAAGATCGGAAACGCGCTTAAAATTCCAGTTGAGATATTGATTCAGATGCAGGCACAAGCGATAATCTTCCATCCCCGAGTTAATTCCCCAGATCGAAAAATCGTATTCAATATCTATGATTTGCCTTTTTCCCATATAAGCAGGCACAATTTAATGAACGGATACATTAAAAACAGGTGGGTTTTTCAACATTTCGCATTGTAATTTTAAAAACTATTGATATACAGTAATTTAGATAAAAATTAATTTAGCTCACTTTTATGCAGAATATCAAAAATTACCCTAATTTTGCACTTCAATTTTATAAAATATATTGACTATGTCAACCATTGCAGAGCGCGTAAAAAAGATAATCGTCGAGAAGTTAGGTGTAGAGGATAGCGAAGTAACTCCTGAAGCAAGTTTTGAAAATGATCTGAAAGCTGATTCGCTGGAAACAGTGGAACTGATCATGGAATTTGAAAAGGAATTTAATATCATCATACCGGACGAGCAAGCCGACAAAATAAAGACGGTAGGCGAGGCGATCGCTTACCTGGAAGCCAACGTATAATTGTAACGCTTCTTTTTTTCTTTTGTAACGACTATCTTCGTTGCTAACATCACTAATTTTAGTTCAATTAAATTAATCCGATGAAATGGAATCGCGTTGTCGTAACCGGAATGGGCGCCATTACTCCTATCGGGAATACAGTAGAAGCATTCCGGGAGAATTTAATTAAAGGAACCAGCGGCTGTGAAAGCATTACTAAATTCGATACAACACAATTCCGCACAAAATTTGCCTGCGGGATAAAAAACTATCAACCCGAAAATTTTTTCGATAAAAAGGAATTAAAAAAACTCGATCCGTTCGGGCAATACGCGTTGATCAGTGCAGATGAAGCGATCAAGGATTCGGGTCTTTTAGATTTTTATGAACTCAATAAAAAACGCGTGGGCGTTTTATTTACTTCGGGGTTCGGCGGTGTGCAAACTTTCCAGGATGAGTTAATGCAATATTTTCAAAACGGAAAAAACCCGAGATACTTCAGTCCGTTCTTTGTTCCGCGCATGCTGCTCGATCTTGCAGGTGGAAATATTTCTATCAAGTATGGTTTTAAAGGAATGAATTTTTCCGTGGTTGCGGCATGCGCAAGTTCTACGAACGCACTCATTGATGCATTAAATTATATACGGTTAGGAAAAGCAGATGTATTAATTGTGGGTGGATCGGAAGCATCTGTTACGGAAGTTTCTGTTGGCGCATTTGGTGCCATGAAAGCATTATCGGAGCGCAACGATGATCCCGCAACTGCTTCGCGACCTTTTGACCTGGAACGCGATGGATTTGTAATGGGTGAAGGCTCAGGCTGCATGGTAATTGAAAGCCTGGAGCACGCTCAAAAACGGAATGCAAAAATTTATGCAGAGCTTGCAGGCGGCGCGATGAATGCGGATGCGTATCATATTACTGCGCCGCATCCTGAAGGAGAAAGTGTAGTGGATGTAATGAAGGAAGCGCTTGAAGATGCAAATATAACAATTCATGATGTTGATTATATCAACGTACATGGAACATCAACACCGCTTGGCGATCTGTCTGAAATCAAAGCGATACAAACGGTTTTTAGCGGGCGGGCTTATGAGCTCAATATCAGTTCAACAAAATCTATGACGGGTCATATGTTGGGTGCAGCAGGTATTGCAGAAGCTATTACATCAGTATTTGCGATACAGGACAATGTTGTTCCGCCAACTATAAATCATTTTAATGATGATCCCGCATTCGACAGCAGGCTGAATTTTACATTTAACCATGCGGAATATAAAAATATTGACACGGTACTTTCTAATAATTTCGGTTTTGGCGGACATAACGCCTCTGTTGTTTTTAAGCGATTTGTTGCTTAATATTGTAATGTTGTTTGATATAATTCCATTGCATGATCTCTTTTTTACGAAATTTATTTTCCAGGAAAAAACCTGCGCAGAAATACGCTTTTCCCGATCTGTATGAAAAAATAAATTACTATCCGATATCTTCCGAAGAAAATTATATCCGCGCTTTAACACACTCTTCCTTTACGAAAAAAATGGAAGAAAAAAATGAGCGGCTGGAATTTTTAGGTGATGCCGTGATTAATTTTTCCGTGGCAGAAGCCTTGTTTCACAAGCTTGATGGTAAGAACGAAGGTACATTGACTAAGGCGCGCGCTGCGATTGTTAACCGCAAGAATTTAAACCGCGTAGGAATTGAGATAGGGATCACTAAATATTTACGACATAAATTATCTGACAAACAGCTGGAAGAAGCTCCGGATATTATCGGTAATGCATTTGAAGCATTGATTGGCGCATATTACCTCGAATATGGAATGCAGGACATGGAAAATTTAGTTGCTGATCTGTTGATGAAAGATTTCGATGCAGAAAATTTTCATAAGAATATTTCAGATCCCAAAAGCCACCTCATAGAATGGATGCAATCCAAAAAGAAAATATTTTCCTTTGTACATCATACTGCGCCAAATGAAACCGGGGTATTTTCCGTGTCATTAAAGATAGATGGTGATATTACTGCGAATGGGGTTGGCAAGAATAAAAAAGAAGCAGAGCAGGATGCATGTTTCAATGCAATAAAACTCCTTGAGCTGGATGTTTAGTGATGTCGGTGTTTATCTACGACAAGCAAATCATTAGTGATATATACTTTTCAGATCCCAAAGCAAGTTTGGGATGCTTAGTGTTGTTGTGCTGTGCGGCTTTGCCGCACCAGCACATTGTACGTCATCCTGAACTTGATTCAGGATCTAAAATCATCAGTCATCAAAGTCACCACTAACTAAAGAGATCTTTTTCTGTTTTACCTGTATGTGGCAAAAATATGAAAAGAAAGATTCAGGAGTGGAGTCCTATAAAATCGGAAAGGACTTTATAGAAGTGAAATTCAAAACAAAGTTCAAGCCTTATATGTACAATTATAAAGTAACAGGGAAAACCCATGTAGAAAAAATGAAAAAACTTGCACGTGCCAATAAAGGTTTAAGCACTTATATTTCACAAAATGTTAAGGATAAGTATGACGATGATTATTAGAGTAATAATAGTAATTCAAACTTTAATCTTCTGCTATCAACACTCGTTGAGTAAATTTTGATTTTCATCACCGCCTTAGTTTTAAATTTGTTTCAAAATTCCCATTATGCTCAGCGATTTTCTGCAACCGGTCAGCGATACTTTACTTGAAAAATTTTATCACCCAAATACATACGCTAAAGAATATATACACCTTTACCAGGAAAAGCAAACGCTGGAGAATTATTCCATCGCGTTGTTGGGTGTGGAAGATTTCAGGGGATATTTGACAAATATCGGAACGGAAAAAGCGCCGGATGAAATTCGTAAGCAACTGTATCAATGCTCTGCATTTACAAATGGCACGAAACTGCTCGATGTCGGCAATATAAAAGCGGGCGCCACTTATATCGATACGCTTGTGGCTGTAGTCGAGATCATGCATGAGTTATTCCGGAATAATATCATCACGATTATTATCGGCGGAGATTCAGCTCTCGCTTCTGCACAATTTAAAGCTTATGAAATTTTTGAAAATGATATTACGGTAGCCCATGTGGCTTCCCGAGTGCTTTGGGAAAACAGTGAAGTGGATATTCATAAAACATATCTTAAAGATTTCTTTCTGAGCAACTATTTACGAAAGTATAATTTGCTTGCATATCAATCTTATTTTCTTCATGAAAAACAATTGAGTTTTCTCACCGGTAAAAATCACGATATACTTCGCGTAGGAAAAATACGTGAACATATTTTTGAAGCAGAACCTTTTTTAAGGGAAGCTGCAATGGTGACTTACAACATCAATGCATTAAGGTTTTCAGATGCGCCGGGTCAGCCTGATCCTTCACCCAATGGCTTGTTTGGAGATGAAGCTTGTGCTCTTGCAAGGTATGCAGGAATGAGCGACCAGCTGATGAGCATTGGTTTTTATGATTACAATCCCGATCATGATAAAGCCAATATTACAGCAAAGCAATGTGCGCAGATGATATGGTATTTTATTGAAGGTGTAAGCTTGCGAAGGAGCGATTATCCTATCGTAGATGAAAAAGATTTTAATACTTATATCGTACAAATAGATGATGCGGAAAACGATTTTGTTTTTTTAAAGAGCAAGAAAAGCGATCGCTGGTGGATGAAAATATTGTATGATAAAAATGAATTTCAAAAACATTTACTCGTGCCCTGCACCTATAAAGACTATCTCACCGCCTTAAACAATGAGATCCCGGAACGATGGATGCGCGAATGGGTACGGTTATCTTAATCTCCTAATTTATTGTTAATTAAACCATTTGCTTTTGTAATGGTTAAACATAGCGTGTATTCCTGCGTCTAAGAAATATTATTTAAAATTATAAAATGCCCCGAGTCCTTTTATTGTGTTGTTTGTTTTTTTGTGGAATTACGATCTGTGTTTCTCAATCATTTACAGTTACGGGAAAAATAATAGATGTTAAAGATAATTCCGGATTGATCGGCGTGAACATATTATTGACTAACAAAGATGATACAACGCAATGGAAGGGAGGTGTAACGGATTTGGAAGGAAATTTTATGATCAGCGATCTGCAAAAAGGAAACTATATACTCAATATCAGTTATGTGAGCTATAAGACTGTGATCAGGACTATTGTGGTGAAGGATAGCACGGATGTTGGTACGATTCCGATGACTGAAGAAAGTAAACTGCTGAAAGAAGTACTCATCCAGGATAAGCAGATACGCGCGCAGCAGTTGAATGACACCACGCAATACAACGCCAATTCTTTTAAAACAAACAGGGACGCAAACGCGGAAGACCTGTTGGGAAAAATGCCCGGCGTGTCTTCTGAGAACGGAACTGTGAAAATAAATGGTGAACAGGTAAAAAAGATTTACGTGGATGGGAAAGAATTTTTTGGTGATGATCCGAATATCGCTTTAAAAAATCTTCCTGCAGAAATTATTGATAAAGTGCAGGTGTTTGATAAGTTGAGCGACCAGGCGCAGTTTACAGGATTCGACGACGGCAATTCGCAAAAGACGCTAAATATAATTACGAAGAAGGGTAAGAATAACGGGGTATTCGGAAAAGTATATGGCGGTTACGGCGGACCGGGAAACCGTTATAATGCAGGGGCAAGCATTAACTTTTTTAAAAATGACAGGCGGCTGACGATTATCGGTATGTCTAATAATCTCAACCAGCAAAATTTTAATTCACAGGACTTGTTAGGTATTACTTCGGGTTCGGGAAATGCACGGGGAGGAGGCGGTCCTTCCGGCGCGCGTGGTGCAGGCTCCGCCGGAAGAGGTGGTGGAGATAATTCACTGAATAATTTTCTCGTGTCTCAACAGAACGGCATCGCAACAACACATGCAATAGGTTTAAATTACACGGACCTTTTAGGAAAGAATAAAAAGGTAAAACTGACCGGAAGTTATTTCTTCAATTATACAAAGAATACAAACTCAAACGACCTCACAAGAAATTATATTACAAATGCGGACAGTGGATTGGTATATAAAGAAACAAGTAATTCGGTAACCAATAATTTCAATCACCGGCTAAATCTCAGGATAGAATATAGTATTGATTCTTTTAACTCCATCATTTTTACACCTAGATTAAATTTTCAGGTGAACAGATCTGAAAGTGATGTTTCTGCTAATAGCTCAAGCGTTGAAGGTCTTATTAATCAAACACAAAATAGTACAACATCAAAATTGTCCGGTTATAATTTTGCAAATGATATTTTATACCAGCACAAATTTCATAAAAAGGGACGGACACTGTCTTTCAATTTTACAACATCCTACAATAACAAAAATGGCAACGGCAGTTTATATTCTTTAAGTGATTATTTTTTAGACAGCAATTCAACGCTCACCAATCAGAGAAATAACCAGCATACAAAGAGCTATACGCTGTCGGGTAATATTTCTTATACTGAACCGGTTGCAAAGAACGGGCAAATGCAGTTTAATTACGGACCGTCCTATACAAAAAGTAAAACTGATAAAACCACGTATGATTTTGATTCGCTCACAAATGATTATACCTTATTCAGTTCAGCTTTAAGTAATCAATTTGATAATACTTATCTCACGAATAAGGTCGGCGTAAGCTATCGCTACAATAAAGAAAAATTAAACTGGATGGTTGGTTTAAATTTCCAGCATGCATTATTGCAGAGCATGCAGAGTGTGCCGTACAGCTTGCAGGTAAAAAGGAATTTTTATAATGCTTTGCCTCAGGCGATGTTGAATTATAAATTTTCAAAAGAAAAAAATATTCGCATCATGTACAGGAGTTCTACGAATCCTCCTTCAATAAGCCAGCTACAGGATGTTGTCAATAACAATAATCCTTTGTTGCTAACTACCGGAAACCCTGATCTAAAGCAGGATTACTCCCATACATTAACTGTCCGGTACGGTCAGAACAATATTACAAAGGCAACAAATCTCTTCGCATTTTTATTTGCTTCGTACACACAGAATTATGTTGCCAACGGAACATTTATTCCCGCTGGTGATTCTCTCGTTTCAGGAGTTTTGCTTGCGCGCGGCAGTCAGTTGACAAAGCCGGTTAATTTAAGCGGGTACACGAGTGTAAGAACATTTCTGACATACGGCGTACCCATCAACAAATTAAAATCAAACTTTAATGTAAACGGTGGTTTCTCCTATACGAGAACCCCGGGGTTGATCAATAACCTCGCGAATTTTTCAAATAATTATGCATTGAATGCAGGCGTGGTATTGAGCAGCAATATCAGCGAGAAAATAGATTTTACTATTTCGTATTCCGGAAATTATAACATTGTAAAAAATACATTGCAACAAAAGAGCAACAATAATTATTTTAATCACAACGCTTCTGCAAAATTCAACTGGCAGTTCTGGAAAGGCTTTGTGTTTAATACTTCAATCAATAATACATTGTATGCAGGCATTTCTTATAACACAAGCTATTGGTTGTGGAACGCTTCGTTAGCTTATAAATTTTTGAAGGCTGAAAACCTGGAAGTGAAATTCAGTGTTGCGGATATTCTGAATCAAAATAAAAATGTTACGCGGACTGTAACGGAAACGTACATTGAAGATGCGAGATATACCGCCTTACAGCGTTATTATATGGGAACGATCACGTACACTATCAGAAAATTCGGAAGTGCTGAAATAAAAACTCCTAAAGATTTTATCGGAACACCACAGGAAGAAAATAAAACAACTCCACGGCAGTCCGGAAATAAACCTGTTCCTCCGTCATCGGGAAATACCAACCCACCGTTAACACCGCAAAAGGATAGTATTTCTTTACCTGTAGTTGTACCTCAAAGAGATACCATTATTATTCCACCGGCGCCAAGAGATAGCAGCAATTCACCAACACCGAGGCAATAAAAGATGGCGTCGCTTTAAGCGATGACATCCTTACGCAATCACCTTTTCCATTTGCATACTTCTCGACCCTTTCAGTAAAATATTTGCTCCGGAAAGATCCTGCTGCCTGAACCACGTCTGTGCTTCATCAGAGTTGATAAATTTTAAAACCTGTCCGGGAGTTTTTGTTTTAGAAAAATCTTTTCCTACCAGGACAACAGTGTCAAAGTTCAACTGCAGACACAGATCAGCAATTGACTGATGTTCTACTAATGAATTTTCACCCAATTCAAACATATCTCCTAAGATCACTATTTTTTGTTGTGCATTTAATTTAGAAAAACTTTCCAGCGCATGCTCCATGCTTGTAGGATTTGCATTGTATGCATCGAGGATCATCCGGAAGCCGTTTTTCTCAATTACCTGTGAGCGTGCATTTGCAGGCGCATAATTTTCTATCGCAGTTTTCAGATTATTATTCGTCACACCAAAATATTTTCCCACAGCAATTGCACACATCATGTTGCTGTAATTATAACTGCCGAACATTTGAGAATGGATCTCTGTATTTTCAAATTGAATATTTACAAACGGCTGATCGCTGATCATCTTTCCCATATACGTGTTTCCCGTGTTGCTTCCATAAGAAGTATAATTTTCAATCCCGCGTTCCTTCAGCATATCTAATAAAATATCATCGTCACCATTTACAAAAACATTCCCGAAATTATTTTTGATGTAGTCATACAATTCGCCCTTAGCCTTTCGGATATCTTCTATACCGCCGAACCCTTCTAAGTGTGCCTTTCCACAATTCGTAATAATTCCATGGGTTGGCTCAGCATACTTGCAATAACTTTCAATTTCCTTTTTGTGATTGGCACCCATTTCTATGATCGCAATTTCGGTATCCGGATCCATAGCTAACAGTGTTAAAGGAATTCCGATATGGTTATTTAAATTACCCTTCGTTGCATGAGTTTTAAAAGTAGTTGACAGCACTGCATACAGGAGTTCTTTCGTGGTTGTTTTTCCGTTAGACCCGGTAACGCCTACAACTGCCATAGGGTTAATTTTTTTGCGATGTAAATATGAGAGCTCCTGTAAGGTAGATAGCACATCGCTCGTTAAAATATACTTGTCGCTGAGCTTGTATTCGGCTTCATCTATCACACAATAAGCTGCACCGTTTTCAATTGCTTTGTGCGCAAAAGTATTGCCGTTAAAATGCTCGCCCTTGAGTGCAAAATAAATTTGCCCGTGCTGTATGTTTCGCGTATCTGTGGTAACGCCTGTAGAATGTTTAAAGACTTCGTATAATTCAGAAATATCCATAGGCTAAAAATAAAAAAGTCTCCCGAGAATAAGGGAGACTTTTTTGTAACAGTTGTGAAGCCTATTTGTATTTTCTTGCTTTGTTGTTTTTGGAGATGGTTTTTTTCATTTCACCAAAACCCTTTCCGCCAAACATTGTTCCATCGGGAGATCCTACACGGATCATCGCGCAGCGGAAGCCCAAATCATCGGAAGACTGATCTTCATTTAAGAATCTTCTTGTGCCTGGTGATAAATAATAACCCCTGTCTCTCCATGAACCGCCTTTGTAAACTCTTGCTTTGTTATTGATCAATGTGGATACACCGTATTGGTATTCTACCTGTGATGATGAATCGCCGTCGTTATAATCAAGTGCGTAAGATTTTCTGTAATTTCTTCTGTTGGTCAGGTCAGCGTCGTCTTCACGTACATATTTGATCCTTCCCATGCTATCCAAGCCTTCTTCCGTGGACGGTTTCATGAACATATTACCACGGTAAGTATTTAAATCGTCACCGTCTGCTCCTGTCATTGGGCGATAAACGTCCAGTACCCATTCGTTCACGTTTCCTGACATATTAAACAATCCGAAATCGTTCGGGAAATTAGCATGTACATCGGAAGTGATTTCCGCATTGTCATTCAAAGCGCCTGCAACACCCATATAGTCACCACGTCCTCTCATGAAGTTCGCCATGAAATCTCCCTGGTTCTTATTGTGTCTCTGGTAACGGAAAGTTGCACCATCCCAGGGATAGATCCTTCTGTCTGTAACCACTTCTTCGCCCGGCATAGGCATGTTGCCTCTTAAACCTAAAGCTGCGTATTCCCACTCTGCCTCTGTCGGAAGTCTGTAATCCGGTAAAAGGATACCATCATTCATGTTGATGTTTCTCTTGCCTGATCCGTTAGGATTCAGATCTTCTTTTTGTTTTTTTGTAGCGCCTTGATATAAGCCAACCGCGTATGCTTCAGTATTGAAGTTATCTTCATTCTTCTGGTTCGTATTCAGATCGAGGTAACCTTCTTTTACAAGGATCATCTCATTCACACGGTCAGTACGCCATTTGCAATATTCAGAAGCCTGTAACCAGTTAACACCAACTACAGGATAAGTATTGTAAGCGGGGTGTGTGAAATAATATTTTACGTAAGGTTCGTTGTAAGCAAGGTTTCTTCTCCAGCACATGGAATCCGGTTTCGCATTTTTTACGAATTCAGGATGGTCGGTGCCGAAAACACGATCCAGCCAATAAACATATTCACGGTAATCGAGATTTCTTACTTCCGTTTCATCCATATAAAATGAAGAAACAGTGATCCTGCGCTGAACGTTATTGTTGTCATATAACAGGTCATCTTCTGTAGCGCCCATTGCAAAAGTTCCGCCTTCTACAAGCACTAAATTTGGTCCGGTAATTTGATTGTTATTTGGAGAGCGCTCAAAACCACCCCATTTTTTGTCGTTGTAATTCCATCCGGTAGTAGCAGAAGTTCCGCCCTTGCCGCCGCCCTTACAACTAACTGCAAATACACCTGCAATAATAATTAGGTGTAAGAAATTTCTCATTCTTTTATAGGTCATTATTCGGCTTTTTAAAAAATATTTTCAAAGATATGGCAAATTAATTAATTCCCAAAATGTTTGGACTAACTTTATTTAACGGGAAATGCTTCAAAATATTGTTATTTAGCGTAAAATTGTAAAAAATATACGATGCAGTCTTTTTATACGTTTTAACATCTAATAACAAGTTAACTCAAAGCAAAATAATGATAGCATCATCCCGACAAGTTTTATTTTATCTCCTTATCTTTTTCTTTAGCAGTTTATTTGCCCAGGATCCTAATATCTCCGGTAAATCCGTTACACTGCAATGGCAGATCAACCGCGGTCAGATCAGTTTTGCTGGAGCAGTTTATCCCAAAGAATTTTCAGGTCTTCCTGTGTATTCATTTGCATGGAATAACGGCAGGAACGGAGGAGTGGATGCAGCACTCACCAATGCCGTGTACAAGCCGCTCCAGGGATTCAATCTTTCCCAGGTGCAGATCAGTCAGATCTCAAACCAACCCATTGTAAAAACGTATGTTGGTATAGAAAGAAAAAATAGTATTGCAACGGTAACTGTTTTTCCTTTCAGGAATAATAACGGACAGGTAGAAGTCCTAAGTTCATTTGATCTCTCTTTCTCTCCATCCGGTAGCGCAAACAGGACCTCCAATATTTCAGCACATACATATCCTGCGAATTCAATTTTAAACAACGGCAAATTTTATAAGTTCGGCGTATCCAAAGCAGGAGTATATAAGCTGGATTATACTTTTCTGAAAAATCTTGGACTTAATGTAGATGCAATAAATCCTTCCGGTATCCGGATCTTCGGACAACGTGCAGGAATGCTTCCGGAGCTTTCCGGCGCTGCACGTGAAGACGATTCGAAAGAGATACCTGTAAAAGTAGTTGCTGCTTCTGCAAGCCGTTTCCAGCCGGGAGATTATGTGCTTGCATATTTACCCGGACCGGAGCAATGGACTTACAATACATCGAAACAAATGTTCCTCGCAAAAAAACATTTGTACAGCGATACAAAAAACTTTTTTATTACTGCGGATGCAGGCGCGGGTGCGAGAATAAACACAGTGGCTTCATCACCATTACCTGAAACAAAAAATATTTCAACATATGACGACTACGAATTTTTTGAAGAAAATAAAGTGAATATTGCTCAGTCCGGGAAACAATTTTTAGGGGATGAATTTGGTGGAATAACAGACAAGTCTTACAATTTTAATTTCCCAAATCTGGTTGCCGGGCAGTTGGTAAAACTAACAGTCGCGGTTGCCGCTTCTTCCTTGAGCAACGGGTCAACTTTTACCGTAACAACGGATAATGGAAATAATGCAAGCAGTATTTTTATCCGGATTGATTCAGAACCTTATCCGGAAATTTTTGATGTAGCAAGGCGGGAGGAAAGGACGCTGGCGCTTAGCAATTTATCTTCTTCTTTCAATATAAATTTGAATTACGACAGGAACGGTGATTTCAATACGAAGGGATGGCTCGATTATTTACAGGTAAACGCGCCATCTACCTTGCGTTATAACGGTCAGCCATTGTATTTCCGGAGTATCGCGTCTGTTGGAGCGGGAAGTATTTCTAAATTTTCTGTGCAGAATATGACATCAAATGTGGAAATATGGGATGTAACGGATCCTTTCAATATTCAAAAAATAAATTACGATCTTTCCGGTAATACGGCAACATTCAATATCGCTACCGATACTTTAAAAGAATTTGTTGCAGTGGAAAATTCTACCGCAGTCCCCACTGCAATGGGATCTGTTTCCAACCAGAATTTACATGCATTGCCGCAAGCAGATATGATTATTGTTGCGAGAACTTCGTTCATGTCGCAGGCACAAGACCTTGCGCAGTTTCACCGCGATAAACAAAACCTGAGAGTTGCAGTAGCAGATCTGAACCAGGTGTATAATGAATTTTCTTCAGGAACAAATGATGTTACGGCAGTGCGCAATTTTGTAAAAATGTTTTATGATCGCGCGGGAGGAAATCCTTCTCAGCTGCCTAAGTATTTATTGCTGTTTGGCGACGGCACTTTCGACAATAAGAATCTTGGGGATTTTTATATGCCCACTTATCAAAGTGAAAAAACTTATGAAACGCTGGAAACATTTTTATCGGATGATTACTTTGGTTTGCTGGATGATAACGAAGGAGCAGAGATCACGAATACCGCCACAGAAATTGAAGACATCGGCGTAGGCAGAATTCCTGCAGATGATGAAACAAAGGCGCAGGTGGAAGTAAGCAAGATCAGGTCGTATGCATCAAATGCAGCTTACGGCGACTGGAGAAACCAGGGAACATTTGTTGCAGATGATGAAGATTTCGACATCCATATTTCTGATGCGAATTCATTTGCGGACAACTATGCTGCAGCGGAGAAAAAAACAAATGTCGATAAGATCTATCTCGATGCGTTTCAGCAGCAGTCAGGCGCCGGCGGCGCAACTTATCCTGCAGTAAATGAAGCCATCAACAGGAAATTATTTACTGGCACATTGTTTTTAAATTATGTAGGTCATGGCGGTCCGCTTGGTCTTGCGAAGGAAAGAATATTGACGTACGATGACATCAATCAATGGACAAATTCAACAAAATTACCGCTCTTCATTACAGCCACATGCGAGTTTGCCCCGTATGATAAATTCGATGAGTACAGTGCAGGGGAACGCGTTTTATTTAAATCCGATGGCGGTGGTATCGCACTGGTAACAACAACGCGGATCGTATATTCCAACAGGAATAAAACCATGAACGAGAATTTTATGGCGCAGATGGTGAATGCTTATGGAAATGAGCAAATGAACCTGGGAGATATTGTTCGCGAAGCGAAAAAATTCACGAACACTTCTGATGGTAACCGCAAATTCACATTGCTGGGCGATCCTGCGTTACGCCTTGCATTTCCAAAATATAATGTTGTCGCAACGCTCATCAACAATAAGCCATTTACTTCACTGCACGATACGCTTAAAGCATTGTCAAGAATAGTGATTGAAGGCGAAGTGCAAAACAACAGTAACGTTTTAATGGCTACGTTTAACGGTCTTGCTGCTGTAAGTATTTATGATAAGGCGAAAACGATCCATACACTGGTAAATGATCCGGAAAGCCCGTCATTCCCCTTCACCCTTCAAAAAAATATTATTTATAAAGGAAGAACGAAAGTGACGAATGGCAAATTTAAATTCTCATTCCTCGTTCCGAAAGACATCGACTATAATTACGGCATCGGGAAAATAAGTTTGTATGCAAGCAGCGATACGACTGATGCATCCGGTTATGATGCAAATATTGTTATCGGGGGCGCAAGCGATACTTTTCCTTTAGACAATAAAGGTCCTGTAGTAGATGTTTTTTTAAATGATGATAAATTTGCATTCGGCGGAATAACAGATGAAACTCCAAAATTATTTTCAAGGTTGTTTGATGAAAATGGAATCAATACTTCCGGCAACGGCGTTGGTCATGATATCACCGCCATCATCGATAATGACACAAAGAAAATTTATAATCTCAACGATTTTTATGAAACAAACGTCGATGATGTTTCGCGCGGCGTGATCACTTATCCTTTTTCAAAATTGTCAAAAGGACGGCATACGCTGCAGGTAAAAGCATGGGATGTATTAAATAATTCGGGTGTTGGTTATACGGAGTTTATTGTGGAGGAAAAAGCGAATCTTGCTTTGTCGCATGTACTCAATTATCCCAATCCATTTACAACACATACAAGGTTCATGTTTGAACATAATAAGCCGGGAATGCCTTTAGATCTTAAAATAGAAATATTTACGGTTTCCGGTAAGGTGATCAAGACCATTGCGCAGAATATAAACAGTGAAGGCTATAGAGTAGACGATATAAGCTGGGACGGCAGGGATGATTATGGTGATAAAATTGGGAAAGGTGTGTATATTTACAGAATTTCTTTGCGTGATGACGACGGTAAGAAAGTCAGTCAGTATCAAAAATTAGTTATACTAAATTAGATTTTATAAAATAAAATTAGCAATTTAACGTTTCCAAACATAGTGCATAAACTTATGAGATATCTCTTGAAGCCCAACTTTCTGCTTATTGCTATTATTTTGACGAGTTTTTACTCTAATTCTATAGCCCAAACAAGTAACAACAATTCCATAAATAATTCATTAACAAGGGTTGTGAATACAGCTGTTCCATTTCTCAGGATCATTCCGGATGCCCGCGGTGGGGGTATGGGAGATGTAGGAATTGCGACTTCAGTAGACCCGAATACTGCATTTTACAATGCTTCCAAACTGGCTTTTGCAAGAAGAAAGGTAGGTTTGGCGCTCTCTTATGCTCCATGGCTGCGTGCTTTAGGTATTACCGATATCTATATGGCGCATTTTACGGCGTATTATAAGATATCTCAAAATGACGTCGTTCATACTTCGCTTAAATTCTTCAGCCTTGGTGATATAGATTTTACAGATGCAGCCGGCAATCCTATCGGCAGCGGTCACCCGCGGGAGTTAGCATGGGATGCAGGCTACACTCGTAGGTTAGGCAAACACTTCGCTTTAGGAGTGGCTTTTCGCTATATCTATTCGAACCTGGCTTCCGGTCAAAACATTGGCAGCGAACCAATTAAGGCAGGAAATGCATTTGGTGCAGACCTTTCCGGAACGTACAACCTCGACATGACCGTAGGAAAAAAGAAAATGAAGTCAAATTTCATGACAGGTATTGCAATAACTAACATGGGTACAAAGATCGCATACACCGCAAATGCAAGGGAAAAAGATTTTATCCCGTGTAATCTCGGTATTGGTTTCGGTTTCCGTTTACAGCCTAATAAATATCATGAATGGGGAATCTATCTTGATGTCAATAAGCTGTTAGTGCCAACGCCAAAAGTGGGAGACAAGGACAGCAACCAGGTTCCTGATTTTAAACAGCAATCTTCTATAAAGGGGATGTTTACATCGCTTGGAGATGCTCCGGGCGGCTTCAAGGAAGAAATACGCGAATGGACAATGGGTATCGGTACCGAATATTGGTATGATCATATATTTGCTGTGCGTGCCGGATATTTCCTGGAAGCAAAAGATAAGGGCAACAGGCGTTTTGTTTCTGCCGGTGTTGGCGTGAAGTACAGTGTATTCGGTCTTGATTTTTCTTATTTGATACCTACAGGCGGTGCTCGTAACCCGCTCGATAATACGTTCAGGTTTACCTTAAAATTCGATTTTGCGAAAGTCGGTGGAACTCAGCCTAAGGATGAAGGAGATGATATAAATCCTAGAACCGACCAGGTTGATAAAGCTACACGCAGAAAAATGAAGAAAGGTAAGGCAGCGGAATAATTCTACCGCGGTTATCAATAATTATTTTACTTTAAAGGTCTTCTGTTGAAATATTGCAGGATAGTTTCCTTATTACCTTTATTCCATTCCTTAAATCCTGCCCGTTGCGCAGCTTTTAAAAATTCATCACTTTTTACAGGGTTGTTTTTTTTCGCATAAAATACGGCGCTTAAAAAGTTTGGTTCAGCATATCCGGGAAATGCAAGATGAAAGACTGAAAGTATTTTTTCTGCTGCCGGTAAATCATTTGCCATCAGGATATCAGTAGTTGTATAATAACATTCCGCCCATATGTATCCGGATAATCTTTGGTTGGAAAGCATCCGGGCATTGCTGCCTTTTGCATCTAATCGCTCAAATTCAGCCTTCCACCATGTAGTATCCTTTGAAAAAAAATAGCGGTCATAATTGTTTCTTGTGATCCTTTCCTCTTCTAATATATCTTCGGTTTCTTTTTTTAATTTTTTATAAGATGAATTGCTTTCAATAAATTTTTGCTGTGCGGAGAACCATTTTACATCTGTTGATGCTGATAAAAAATATTGTGCTTTTTTTACGATATGATATGCGTTCAGCCAATCTTTTATTGCAATAAGCGAATCTGTTTCCTGTTGATATTTGGAAAACAACATTTTTACAAATGCAGTATCACGCGGAATGGTACCGCTGTTCATAAAGTTAAGTTGCAGCCATATAAATGTATTTTCCATTGTTGTCGTATCGAACCATCCATGCGGTCCGCCATATTCTATAATGAAGTGGTGGACATTAAGTTTTATATTGAGTGATTTGTCATAATCGAGCAGGTCTGTATAGTTCATGTCCCTTGCTCCGGCAAAGCCGAGCACTTCTTTTCCTGAAAGATATTCATCAACAGTAGCGCCGCCGTACACTAAATATTTTATGCCGGATTGTGCAACAGCTTTAATTGCAACCTTGCCTGCGCCTGAAAATCCTGCTAAACACACCAGGTGTGCGTTCAATCCATAATCTGTAACCAGTTCGTTAAGTGTGATATTGAAGAACCGCAAAGATTCATCAAACTGCATTCCGTTCCTGGAGGAATTAAATCCGATGAGAGCGAAATTATATTTCTTTGCAAGCTCCATGTATTTTGAAACCGGATAAGCGCCATTCCCTGCCGGATCAAAAAAGAAAATAATACGTTTGTTTTTAAGATCACGTGTTCCATCCGGAGTATATAGAACGAAAGATAATGTGGTATCTCTTTTTATTTTTATAGTGATGATTTCCGGATTGCTGTTTTGTGCATACAGAATACTTATGCAGGAGAAACATAAAATAATGCTCAATATTTTCCCACGGCTGATCATAAAAAAGTTTCATAAACTATTTTGTAGAATAACCTTTCAGCAGAAAATTTTCCATTAAATTTTTCCATCAGCTCAGCTTGCAAAGCGGGCGCTACAAACTGCCGGTACGCATTATAATCGTCCTTTGTTTCCACTCCATATTCCAAATTGTAAGTAATATGCTGATCATCATTTTCATTTAAAACTTTTCTCATCGAACACGATTTAAAATAGCCTGCAGCTAATACGTCACCAATGTGTTTTTCTTTCATAAACACAAGCCATTCGTCTTCTGTATTTTTATCAATATGAATTGTAACGCTATAGATATACATGTTGAATGATTAATTATTTAAATAAGGATTGAATTTTTTTTCTTCCCCGATTGTAGTAGACGGACCATGTCCGTTATAGATCTTCATTTCGTCATCTAATATGAACAATTGCGTGCGAATAGATTTGATGAGCGTATCGTAATCACCGCCCGGAAGATCCGTGCGCCCGATGCTGCCCTGGAACAGTACATCTCCTGCAATAGTATATTTTTCTTCCCTGTTTAAAAAACAAATGCTTCCGGGAGAATGTCCGGGTGTAAATAAAATATCAAACACCACATCATTCAGCAAAAGCTGTTCTCCTTCTTTAATAAAATATGCAGGCTCGCAGGGTTCGGGAATTTTGGATCCAAACATGCGTGCAGCCATTGGCGCAGCTTGCAGCACAGGAATTTCTTTTTCATGTATTCCTAATTCCAAATGAAATTCATCTGCAATAAACTTATTGCCGTAAATATGGTCTAAGTGACAATGCGTGTTCAGCAACCGTACAGGTCGTAACTGATTTTGTTCAATATGATTAATTAATTTCTTCTGTTCCTGCAGTGTGTAGCAACCCGGATCAATGATCCAGCAGTCTTTATTTGTATCAGATATTACATACGTATTCTCCTGGAAAGGGTTGAAACAAAAAACGGCAATATCTGTCTTTATTTTTGTGTTGTCCATAAGATTTGTTTACTTTGTAAAAGTAGTAAGTTAACAGCATAAACGTTAAAAAGGCAATAAAAATTCAGGTTCCTATGTTTCGTGGCGGTGAAGAAAAAAAGCTATTGAAAATATTCCTTTTAGGTTTATTTCTGTTACCTGTTTGCATCTCAGCACAAACTACGCAAGTTCAGTTCGGACAAAACCGCGTGCAGTATCATCCATTCGACTGGCAATATTATAACTCCGATAATTTTACGATTTATTTTTATCCCGGCGGACAGGAGATCGGAAAGTTTGTGTGGACCACTGCAGAAATGAAATTAAAGGAACTGGATAAAATGATGGATTTTCATTACCGCTCCAAAGTAGACATACTCGTTTATAATGATATCGGCGATCTCGCGCAAACAAATATCGGTTTGGGTCAGGAAGATTATAATATCGGCGGCACTGCAATTCTCAGGGACAATAAATTATTTCTTCATTATGACGGCGATCACCGGCATTTACTGCGCGACCTGATGAAAGGCTTATCTGAGTTATATGTGCGGCAGATGATGCAGGGCAACAGCTTCGGTCAGAAAATACAAAACGCAATCTTTCTTGTGCTGCCTGATTGGTACCGCGATGGCTTGTCTTCATATATAGGAGAACCATGGAATACGGAATTAGATGCGCGACTGAAATTTTATATGCAAACGGCGAAGAAAGCTGACTTTAACAGGCTGGTCGCGGTGGATCCGGAGTTTGCAGGACATTCTTTCTGGTATATGATCAACGAATTGTACGGGAAAGAATCCATACCGAATATTTTGTACCTCACGCGCGTGAACCACAGTATTAATAACGGTTTTGTATACGGAGTAAACAGCAGGCTGGATGATCTTATGCGCGATTGGAAAGAATTTTATAAAAGCCGTTATGAGTCAGATAATAAGGACAGAGACAGCACGAATAATTTCACTGCGGTTAAAATTAAAAAACGAAATAACAGGGATATCGGTGATCTGAAAGTATCGCCTGATGGCAAGTATGCAGCGTATGCATCTTTTGACGGAGGATTTTACAGGATATTTTTGGAAGATCTTACAACAAAGAAAGCTAAACGTATTGCGAAAGGTGGTTTTCATTCCGATCAATATCCTTTCGATAAATCATATCCGATTCTTACATGGACAAAAACAGGTCATAAGATCGCGATCATTTCCGAGAAGAGAGATGTGATCCGCCTTAAACAGATCGATCTCGATAAAAAAGAAAAAACAAAAAACAAGATCATCAAATTCCAGAAAGTTTACGGAGCAGATTATACTAATGATCCGCATGTACTCATTTTTTCCGGACAGAACAAAGGACAAACGGATTTATATTTATACAATACACTCAATACAAATGCCACTCAATTAAATAATGATCTTTATGATGACCTGGATCCTGTTTATGTAAACTGGAATGGTAACGACGGCGTATTGTTTTCTTCTAACCGTACGGAAGACCAGTTATATCTTGATAGGAATGATACTGTATTGCCCGTAAAAACACGCGATCTTTTTTATTACGATCTCAACAAGAAAGGCACATCGCTTGCCCGCGTAACGGAAACACCTTTTGCAAATGAAAAAGCGATCGGCAGTTATAACGATTCTTACTTTACATTCTTAAGTGATGAGAACGGCATCAATAATCAATATGTAGGAACCATGGATAGTTTCTACATTGGAAGAGACACCGTGGAAACAACGATCAATGAAGAAACAGATTCTGCGCAAACCATCAAAGAAGTTCAGGCAATTTATAAATGGAAAGGCGTAACATTTCCCGTTACAAATTTTTCAAGAGGAATAGAGCAAGGCGGCACTTCAAAACAAAACAGCTATTATTTTTTTGGAGTGAGTAAAAAGAAAACGTATTTATATTCACATCCCAATATTGCAGATGAAGACCTGATCAGTAAGAAAACATTTGGTTTGCGTCCAACCGCTTTTCGCAAATTTTACAGAGATGATATTCCGGGGAATATGAAGCCCGGTGTTTCAAATAATATATCACAAGGCAACAACGCCCCTGATAAGGATGCAGTGGAAGAGGTTACCTTTGATAGTTTGTATACGGGACCGTTTAAATATACTTTTGAATCAGGCTACAACGCAACACTTTCCAATTCTGATGAACAGCCACAGAAAACAGATACCGTAACACTAGCAAAAACAGATACTATAAAGGTCATTGAAGAAGAAGCCCCGCCGTTCTTACAAAATACGCCTGTTGCGAGTAATGAGAATGTGGAGCGTACAACGGGGCAAAAGATCAGGATACTACCTTACCGCGCAAGGTTTACATCAGATTACGTGGTAACGCAACTGGACAATAGTATTCTTATCCAGAGCTACCAGAGTTTTGGTCAAAATTTAGGAAAGTATAATTTCCCAAACTTAAGCGGGATGATCAATTTTGGCATCAGCGATCTAATGGAAGACCATAAGATCATCGGTGGCTTTCGTATTCCTTTTGATTTAAAGGGAATGGAAACTTATGTAAAATATATCAACCTTAAAAAAAGACTCGATAAATCTTTGCTGTATTATCGCCGTTCAGATAAAGTGGATCTTTCTGTTTCTGATCAGAATGGAAATGTTTTACCATTTGCATATACAGGAAAAACTAAAACAAATTATGTGGAAGCGGGTTTCAGTTACCCGTTTGATGTTACAAAAAGTTTGAGATGGTCAGTATCATATAGAAACGAACGGCTGGATATTTCTTATACCGACCAGATCAGTTTATTGCTGAAAGACGTGAAAGAAAACTGGATTTCCGGGCGCGTGGAATTTGTAAATGATAATTCAAAAGAGATCCAGCTCAATATTTTAAACGGCTACAGGTATAAGATTTATGCAGAATATTTTTATAATGCAAATGAAAAAAAATCCAACATATGGAATATCGGTTTTGATATCCGTCATTACCAGAAAATATTCAGGAACATAATTTGGGCAAACAGGTTTGCCGGCGCGTCTTCTTTCGGGCAAAAGAAAATTTTGTATTTTCTCGGAGGTGTGGATACCTGGCTGAACCCTAAGTATGATAACAGCATACCAATTGCACAGGATCAGAATTATGGGCTGCAGGCGCCTGTGACCAATATGCGCGGATTGCCGCAAAATATCCGCAACGGAAATAATTATTTATTATGGAATTCTGAAGTACGCTTTCCGATATTTTCATTTTTTGCAAAGAAGCCTCTAAAGCAAGCGTTCCTCAGGGACTTTCAATTAGTTGGATTTTTTGATGCAGGCATAGCATACAGTTTTGCAAACCCGTTTAACAGGAATAATGCACTGAGCAGCGAAGTTGTAACGCCTCAACCCGATAATACTCCTATCGTTGTAACTATTAATTATTACAGGAATCCGTTTGTATTCGGAACAGGCGGTGGCGTTCGTACGAATATTCTTGGATACTTCATCCGCCTTGATGCCGGCTTCGGTTATGATGGCTTGAAATTTAATAGGAAACCGATGTGGCAATTTTCACTAAGTAAGGATTTTTAAAAAACTTACGTTTATCTTTACGCTATGCTGCTATCAATGACCGGTTACGGGAAATCAAAAGTAAAATTAGGGGATAAGGCGTATTCCGTCGAAATAAAATCACTGAACAGCAAGCAGCTCGATCTCAATTTTAAGATCATTGCGGAACTTAGAGAAAAGGAACTTGTTATTCGAAAGATGATCTCTGAAAAACTGGTGCGCGGAAAGATCGATCTGTATTTCCAGGAAGACAGGGCAAACGGATCTGCGGGAAGTTTAAACTTTACCCTGATCGAGCAGTACTTTAACCAACTGCAATCTTTTTCAACAGAAAAAAATATTCCGCTGGGAGATGTGATTCCCGCGATACTGCGTTTCCAGGATATTAATAAAACTGAGCTGTGCGAACTGGATGACGACGATGTTGCAGCACTGCATAAAAGCGTAAGTGAAGCGCTGGATGATATCATTGAATTCAGGAAAGCGGAAGGAGAAGAACTGGAAAAAGACCTGATAGGAAGAATAAATGCAATACAGCAGTTGAAAAATGACCTGTTACCTTTTGAAAAAAACAGGATAGAAAAACTAAGAGAAAAATTAAAACAGGATCTCGCAAATCATTTGCAGGATGAATCGATCGATAAGAACCGTTTTGAAGAAGAGCTGATCTATTACCTGGAGAAAATAGATATCAATGAAGAAAAAGTTCGTCTCGATACGCATTGCAATTATTTCCTTGAAATGCTCGAAGAGAAAGGTTATGAAAAAGGGAAAAAATTAGGTTTTATCGCACAGGAGATCGGCAGGGAAATAAATACGATAGGATCGAAAGCCAACGATGCGGAAATGCAGAAGTCCGTTATTTTAATGAAGGAAGAACTTGAAAAAATTAAAGAACAGGTATTAAATATTCTTTAGCAACTCTGCATAAAGATAAAATCATAATAACTTACAACTTTTAATTCGTCTATGCAAAAAGTCATTATTCTTTCAGGTCCTTCCGGTGTTGGCAAAAATACACTGGGCGATTTTTTGCTTCAACAGTTTCCCGATCTTTCCTATTCCGTATCGGCAACCACGAGACCCATCCGCAAAGGGGAAGAAGAAGGGAAGGACTATTATTTTATGAACAGGGAAGCATTTGAAGAAAAAATTCGGAATGAAGAATTTTTAGAATGGCAGGAAGTATATGAAGGTACCTATTACGGCACGCTGAAATCGGAACTCGATCGAATTAACCAGCTGAATAAATTTCCATTGCTCGTGGTGGATGTATTTGGCGCATTGAACGTAATGAAAAATTTAAAATTTAAGCCGCTTTCATTATTTATCCAAACAAAGGATCTCGATATTCTCCGTCAGCGACTCGAACTAAGAGGTGCAGATGCACCGGAAAGAATTGAAAAACGATTGCAAAAAGCGGAAGTGGAAATGCATGAATTTGACAAGTTTGATCTCACTATTATTAATGATGATCTGTTGAAAGCCCAGCAGCAGGTAACTTCTATCGTCAACTATTTTTTAAAATTCTCAAACTAATTTTGTTTTTTTCTTGTTATATTTAATTATAATTTTGTGAGACGAATTATATGACAAGCGCAATAACAAATAAAATTAAAGTAAGTGTTGAAACCTTTTATCAATCGGAGTATTCCTACCCGATGAGCCAGCACTTTATGTTTGCATACAGGATCACGATTGCTAACAACGGCGAGGACAGCATACAATTGCTGCGAAGGCATTGGTTTATTATAGATGGCTTGGGTCAGCAGCGCGAAGTGGAAGGAGAGGGCGTTGTGGGAGAGCAGCCTGTAATTCAACCCGGAGAAAAATACGAATACATTTCAGGTTGCGATCTGAAAACAGATATCGGAAAAATGTACGGCACTTACTTAATGGAAAGTAAAGGTGGAAAATTATTCAATGTTGTTATTCCCGAATTCTTTATGGTCAGCCCGATGAAGATGAATTGATATCACCCTAATCCTCTAATATTATTTCATATCTTTGAGATAAATATTATTTTGATACCAAGATTCTATAAGGTAGTATTAATAAGTATTCTGCTTAGTGTATGTATAAGTGCATCGTCGCGTAATTGTATACCATACGGTACAAACATTAATTTGAGTTCTCAATCTCAAATAGATTCTTTCCCCATTAATTTTCCAGGATGTACAGTTGTAAATGGTAGTATAACGATTTCAGGTAATAACATTCTTAATTTAAACGGATTGTCAGGATTAAAAAAAATATACTCCTTAGAAGTTAGATATAGTCCTTCACTTGTAAATTTAAATGGATTAAACAATGTAGATACCGTTTTATCTTTAAATATAGAAAACAATATTACTTTGACGAGTTTAACTGGATTAGATGGGTTGATGTATTCAAATAATATTAGTATTAGTGATAACCCGTTATTATTAAATTTTACAGGATTAGGTGCTTTAAAAAAAGTAGAGAATGGAAGTTTTTGGATTTCAGGAAATACATCTCTTATAAATTTCGTTGGGTTGAATAGCTTGATCGAAATATTTTCGTTATCTGTTTATAATAATGACTCATTGATTGACTTGAATGGATTACAAAGTCTGAAAACATTAGATAATTTTGCTGTAAATGGAAATCTTTCACTTATAAATTTATTTGGCTTAAATAATATTACTAATCTTAATCAAGGTGCCATTATTAGCGGTAATCCATCACTTATAAATTTAAATGGGTTAAATAATCTGGATAGCAGTTCAAGTATTTCAATTCATGGCAATAATTCTTTAACTAATTTTATAGGGCTAGAAAATTTAAAATCAACTGCTCTTTTTGATGTGTCAGGCAACAATAACTTAATTAGTTTCGTGGGGATTGATTCCTTAATTAGATCTAATTGGTTTTTTATTCAAGACAATCCTTTATTAGAAACCTTAAATGGAGTAAATCCGTCTATTCATATAGATGAAATATGGTTAAAAAATAATCCAAAATTGAGTTGTTGTTTTTTGGCCAAGTTAATATTAGAAAATAATCCTAATATGGACTTAATAGATATTCAGAATAATGATACTGGTTGTAGTAGTGAAGCTGAAGTGAGAGCTTTAACAACATCTTCGACATGCTGTATTACGACAATTTTTTCAGTGTCGCGAATAATCTGTCAAGGAGAAAGTATTAAAGTTGGAGCACATGTTTATTCAGTATCTGGAATTTATAAAGATACTTTCAAGATAGGTGCAACATGTGATAGTATTGTAACTACTCATCTTACAATTCGTCCTAAATCTTATCAAGTTAAAACGCTTAACCTTTGTACAGGTCAACAAATTACACTAAGCAACGGAAAAATAATTACAATTAGTGGAATATATAATGATAGTATACCAAATATCTGTGATAGTATTATAGAATACCATGTTAGTTTTTCAAATAATATTACAGTTAACCAGAATGTAATTATCTGTCAGGGGAGAAGATATACATTGCCCGGAGGAAATGAAGTTGCAAATTCCGGTATTTATAAAGATACATTGCAGTCTTCTTTCGGTTGTGACAGCATTGTAATTACAAATCTTTCAGTAACTAATTCCGTTCCTTTTGATACTACAGTTTCCATTTGCGAAGGCCAGATATATAAATTACCCGGTGGAAAAAAAATAACAGTGGCAGGTGATTATACAGATACAATTCAAAATGCTGATGGATGCGATAGCGTCGTCGTGACGCATTTATCCTTTTTCCCAAATATTTTTACTGTTCAATTAAATGCTACGGATACAATAGATGCCGGAGCTTCCACTGAACTCAACCCGTCTTATAGTAACGGAATCCCTTTAACATGGAACTGGACACCTGTTTCGGACTTAAGTTGTACAGCTTGTGAAGATCCTTTAGCGAATCCCGTTCAGACAACTACCTACATTGTAAATGTAAGATCGGAAGACGGATGCGAAGATACAGCCCAGACAAAAATCATTGTACAGCAGACGGATATTTATATGCCCGCAGCTTTTACTCCGAATAACGATGGGCTCAACGATGTAGTGGATGTATTTGTGAAAGCGCCGGTTTTATTTCATATTTCAATTTTTAACCGTTGGGGAGCCATGGTTTTTGAAAGCAATTCCCTTTTGATAAAGTGGGACGGGATTTTTAATGGTACAACTTCTCCTGCAGATGATTATATGTTTGTTGTTGATGCTACTTCTCCTGCAGGCAAAAAAATGCACAAGCAAGGAATTATTACTCTTATCAGATAATATTTATTTCCGCAAAATTTCCGCCATGTAAAATCCATCGCAGCCGTGCAGATGTGGATGGATCCGCAATTCTTTTTTCAAAATATATTCAGAATTTTTTCTCAGGAAATTTTTTATCTGATCTTCTCCTTCTGAGGGCAGAATACTGCACGTTGCATAAATTATTTTCCCCGAAGTACGAATAATGCTTTTGTTTTCCTGCAACAGCGAAGATTGAATTCCAATGTATTGCTCTATATCCTCATTTTTTAATTTCCACTTTGTATCCGGATGGCGTTTTATAGTTCCCAAGCCTGAACATGGTGCATCGATCAGCAATACGTCAATATCTTTCAACGTTTTCACTTCATCATAATTAATTACTTTGATATTCCCGCATCCTGCTTGTTGTGTACGCTTCTCCAGGTTTTCAAGACGCGCCTGATTTTTGTCGGTAGCATAAATTTTCCCGGTATTATTTAGTAATGCAGATAATTGCAATGTTTTTCCTCCTGCACCTGCGCAGAGATCAAGAACTGTTTGTCCGGTTTTAACCTCGCAGAATTGTCCGATCGCTTGTGATCCCAGGTCCTGGAATTCTAATAACCCACTTTTATATAATCCGGAATTTCGTAAATTATTTTTCGATAAAATTTCAATACAGGTTTTTATTGCTCTTTCGGGATTCATGGATGAGAATGGAATAACTGCATCGATCCCTTCTTTCTTTATTAAGGTCAATAATTTTTCGGCAGTGGTCTTCAGCGTATTGGCGCGGATAAAAATCCTTGCTGGAATATTTAAAGATGAAGCGATCTCATTCCATGCTTCGTCCAGTTCGTTATAACATCTTTGATCCAGCCATTCCGGAAAGCTTATCCTTGAATCGTTCAGCGGTAAGTCCAGTTGATCATTGTCGTTTAAGGTATCAATATCTATTTCAAAAATTTCAGGATTTAAAAGATCATATTGACGTCTTAGCAAGCTGACAAAAATAAAAGCCTGCCAATTTGCATCAGGAATTTGCAAACCTTTAATAATGATCTCATAATTTCTTTTCCATCTTACAATATCATAGATCGTTTCAGCAATAAAGCTTCTATCCTTCGATCCGAATTGTTTATTTGTTCGAAGAATTTTTTGTACTTCCTTATCTGCATAGCTGTCTGCAAAAATATTTTCCAGTCCTTTTTGAACAGTTTGTAACAATGGTTTATGAAGTTTGATTGGTTTCATGAGAAAGTATAAAGATTGATATGATAGTTGAAATGACCACAGTCCACAGACAACAGACCACAGTAATTTTTTTCAGAAATAAACGGTGGACCGTTGACTGTGGACAGTGGACTATTTTCGCCAATCATCAAGTTAATTTAAAATACAAAATTCAACAGACTCCAAAATTAGTATTACTTTGGATAAACTTAAATTAATTCATGCAAAAACCGATTTTGGTTTTCAAGATAGGTACTTCCTCTATTACAGATGAGAAAGGGAACCTTGATGAAACAGTGGTCAAAAGCGTTGCTAAGCAGCTGGCAGCCTTGCACCGCGATTTTCATATCGTGCTTGTTTCTTCAGGTGCGGTCGGTACAGGAAAAAAATATATAAAGGATTATTCCGGAAAAATTGAAGAAAGAAAGGCGGCTGCCGCGATCGGCAATCCCATTCTCATTCATAAATATTCTGAAGTATTCAAAAAATATAAAATAGCTATTGCGCAGAGTTTGTGCGAACGGGGACATTTTTCTGACCGCGAAAAATTTCTGCAGCTGCGCGCTACGTACAGGGAATTATGGAGCAATGGTGTTATCCCGATAGCAAATGAGAATGATGTCGTGTCTTCAAGGGAATTAAAATTTTCTGATAATGACGAACTCGCTACATTGTTAGCGGTTGGTTTCGGAGCGCAGTATTTGCTCATCGGCACATCCGTAAAAGGAGTGATGGATAAGGATGGAAAATTGTTGAAGAAGATTGAAAAATTTGATGATAAGGTTTTAGCATTAGCCACGAAGGAAACCAGCGCGTTTGGCTTGGGAGGAATGATCACAAAACTCACATTTGCGCATCTGGCAACCAGCATGGGAATTAAAGTAGTGATATTTTCCGCCAAAGAAAAAAACGGTTTGATCAATGCGGTACATGAGAAAACGGGTACGGTTTGTACTCCGAAAAATGTAACAAAATCCGCAAGACAAAAATGGCTGGTGAGTGGCAGTCTTGTCATTGGAAGTATAGTAGTTGACGATGGAGCACATAAAGCATTGCTGAAAAGAAAAAGCTTGCTGGCGGTTGGAATTAAAAGTATCGGCAGTATGTTTGAAAAAGGAGAAGCGTTTGAGATACAGGATGAAAACGGAAATGCATTTGCCGTTGCACGTTCAAAAATTTCATCGTCAGAGCTGCAAAAGAAATTGAAAGAAAAAAACCTGGTACTCGCGCACGCCGATGATATTGTGTTGATATAAAAATAAAAGTATGGAGTCCATTCAATCGATATTAGCTGCAGTGCATAAGGCGTCCGTTTCTACAAGACAATTAAGTCTTGAGCAAAGGAAGAATGTGCTTATCCGCTTATCGGAACTGCTGATCGGGAATCAAAGTGATATCATCACGGAAAATCAAAAAGATCTGGATAAGATGAAAGACTCAGATCCGAAAAAAGATCGATTGATGTTGAATGAAGAAAGAATAAAGGATCTCGCTGCAAGCTTACATGATATTTTAAAATTAGAAGATTCGACAGGAAAAATATTGCGTGAAAATAAATCTGATAATGGTTTGCGCATACAGAAAATAACTGTTCCGATCGGCGTCGTTGGAGTCATTTATGAATCACGTCCGAATGTAACTATTGACGTTGCTGCTCTATGCCTGTATGCAGGCAATGCAGTGGTGTTGCGCGGCGGAAGCGATGCCGAGTATTCAAATAAAATATTAGTTGCATTGATCCATCAGGCATTAAGTGAAAATAAGATCGATGAAAACACGGTACAGCTGTTGCCGACAGACCGGAAATTTGTGAAAGAATTACTGGAAGCCGTAAAATATGTAGACATTATTATTCCACGCGGTTCACAGCAGCTGATAGATTTCGTTCGCAGCAATTCAAAAGTACCGACAATAGAAACCGGCGCGGGCGTTTGCCATACTTATGTGGAAAGCTCTGCTGATCTTGATGCCGCGGCAAAAATTGTGATCAATGCAAAAACCCAGCGCCCTTCCGTTTGTAATGCACTGGATACAGTGATCGTCGATAAAAAAATTGAGAAAGAATTTCTACCGAAACTATTGAAAGGATTTAATGAATTTAATGTAGAGATTTTTGCAGATCTCGATGCGTATAATATCCTGAAAGAAAATAATTATCCGAATTTGAAAAAAGCAACCGAAGAAAATTTCGGCATAGAATATTTAAGTCAAAAATGTTCGGTTAAAACGGTAGATAATATAGACGAAGCCTTAGAGCATATCCGCAAATATTCTTCAAAGCACAGCGAAGCAATTATTTCCAAAGATGAAAATAAATGCGAACGCTTTTTGTCGGAAGTGGATGCCGCTGCCGTTTACACCAATGCATCGACGCGTTTTACAGATGGCGGATGTTTCGGCTTAGGTGCGGAAATAGGCATTTCAACACAAAAACTTCATGCACGCGGACCATTCGCTTTAGAAAAACTAACTACTGAGAAATGGATCATTCGCGGCAGCGGTCAGATTAGATAAAAATTATTGCGCGGTAAACGTTTCTGCCCATGTACTTGCATAAGAATATCCTTTATTTACATAACGCTCTGTTTTTAAAGTAGACGCATCAATACTGATAATTTTAAAGGAATCAGCTTCATCCGGTGGAATAGATAAATTATCCTGGGTGATGATCCACTTGTTGTCAGGAGATAGATTCCAATAAGATTTATATATCGTACCAGCCGGATCTCCGCTACATCCGATTATATTTTCTTTTTTCTCTTCAAATACAAAACCACTGTTGGAATAAGTGTACAAGTTATTCATCCAGCACCATTCTGTTGAAGCAACCCCTTTGTCTGAGAGCGCTGTAGCTTTCCATGTTTTAGCCGTGAGCATGTCTTTGGTTGAAGGAGAAGACGTAGTGGATTTCTTGCATGCGTTTAATAATAGCAGTCCCGCGATAATAAAGAAGAACAATTTTTTCATAGGTATGATATTAATTTTTTCGTAGAAATATAAATGTAATAATTTTTAACTGATAAATGTAAATGATCAGACAACTTCCTGGGGCATATAATTCGGCTGCAAAGAATCTTCATAATAAAATTGCTGCGCCCACATCCTGTATTGAGCAACAGGTCCGTCGCCTTTTGCAAGAATAGGCGGATCGATATAGATCTTGTTTTCCCAGATCCTGAAATCCATGCTTACATCGTGACAATAACCTTTATACGTACCTTTCAATGCAAGATGCGTCGCCATTTTTTTAGGCATCAACTTTAAAAAAGGAGAAATTTTTCCGGGGTTCTTCAGTTTTTTTATACTTACACCGATGCGCAGTTTTAATTTTCCTTTATCCGTTGGAGTCGGTAAAACAAAATGACGTGTTTGCATACCGAGCTCGGTAACATCCGTATCTACAAAAGAATATCCGAGACCATGAACATGAACATTAAATTCTGTACGTATTGTTTTTTTTATTCCCACAAAATCAGCAACGCGCTTCATTGCATATTTTGCATACAGGTAATGATCATGCGGTTCCATGGTATGCAAAACTTCAACGCCTGTGTAACCATGAACAATACTGAAGTGTCCAACATCCACACTGTTCTCCGTTGTTTCCTGCGGATGTGAGTTGAAATTATATTCTGCAAATAAAACCTTTGTCCATTCTTCCCAGTTTTCCTGTGGCACAAACCACGTTGGCGCATTTCCTTTCTCATCAAACCATATCAGGATGAGTTCATTCTTTTCATCACAGAAGTACGTAGGTAATTTTAAAATAGAAGATGGTTTTGTTCCATATCCCGTTTCTGTGCAATTACCTTTTGCATCATAACAAAAATGATGAAACGGGCATTTAATAGTTTCTCCTACTATCTTTCCTCCATATCCCAGGTGTCCGCCCATATGCGGACAATATGGTTCAGTGACAGCGAGATTTCCTGTTTCAGTCCGGAAGATCAAAACATCTTTTCCGGCAAATCTTTTTGTAATGATATCGCCATTCTTCACTTCGTTCGAATGAGCCAGAACATACCAGCCATTCGGAAAAGGTTTTAATGGGATTCGTTTGTAAGACGACATATCAGCACGTTTTAAAATATGTTTGTAACAGATTTGGAATGTAAATTTATGTTAAAAAATTGAAAATTGATCATAGTCAACAGAAAAATTTGATAACAAATTATTAACTGAACCGAAGCCCCGAAAATTTGTAATTGCAATGCACGCATTGTAATTTTAAAGTGATAAACCGGCGGGATAAATATTCACGCAAAAAAAATAACAACTAATAAAAATTGCAATGAGCGAAACCTTAACCGAAGTAAAAAACCTTTTGAAAGGAGGAGAATTTCTTGTAAAAGACACGAATTACCAGGATGCTTTTACGCCTGAAGATCTGAACGAAGAACAGTTGATGATCATTCAGTCTACGGAATCCTTTATAGAAACAGAGATCTTACCGGTCTATGATAAAATTGAAAAGCAGGAGCCGGGCTTAACGGAATCCTTGCTGATGAAGGCAGGCGAATTAGGCTTGCTTGGATTGGCGATCCCGGAAGAATACGGTGGTCTTGGAAAAGATTTTAATACGAATTCTTTGCTGATAGAATATATGGCAAAAGCGCGTTCATTTTCTTTATCGCTTGGCGCGCATATCGGGATCGGCACATTACCGATCGTATATTTCGGAAACGAGCAGCAAAAATCTTATTACTTGCCAAAGCTGGCAACAGGCGAATTAAAAGCATGTTACTGCCTGACAGAGCCGGGTTCAGGTTCTGATGCATTGGGTGCAAAAACAACAGCAATTTTAAATCCTGAAGGAACACATTATATCGTTAACGGTCAGAAGATGTGGATCACGAATTCAGGGTTTTCTGATGTGTTTATTGTATTCTGCCAGATCGATGGAAATAAATTTTCTGCATTGATCATGGAAAAAGAAATGGAAGGATTGACCTTAGGTGCGGAAGAAAAAAAGATGGGTATAAAAGGTTCTTCTACTCGCCAGGTGTTTTTAGAAAATGTAAAAGTGCCGAAAGAAAATTTATTGGGAGAAATAGGCAAAGGACATTTGATCGCATTTAATATTTTAAATATCGGTCGTTATAAATTAGCGGCAGGTGTGTTGGGTGGTTCGAAAATGGCATTGGAGCAAGCGTCAAAATATGCAATGGAACGTGTGCAGTTTAAAGTTCCAATCGGTACGTTCGGTGCTATTCAATATAAAATTGCAGAGATGGCAACGCGCATTTATGTTTTGCAAAGTGCTTGTTACCGCGCTTCCGATATGATCGATAATAAAGAAAAAGAATTAGTGGCAAATGGAATGCCGTTCCAGGAAGCGATCATGAAGGCTGCTGATGAATATGCTATTGAATGTTCTGTGCTGAAATTTTTCGGATCTGAAATTTTAGATTATTGTGTGGATGAAAATGTACAGATACATGGCGGGATGGGCTATTCGGAAGAACTCGGTGCCGCCGGTGCTTACCGCGATGCAAGGATCAACAGGATCTTTGAAGGTACAAATGAGATCAACAGACTGCTTACTGTCGACATGCTGCTAAAGCGTGCAATGGGCGGAAAAATTGATATGATGGGTCCTGCAAAAGAAATTCAGAAAGAATTGATGAGCGTTCCGGATTTCGGAAGTGATGATAATGAATCGCCGCTCGCAGCAGAAGTGAAGACTGTAAAAAATGCGAAGAAAGCAATACTAATGGTAGCAGGTGCAGCAGCGCAGAAACTAGCCGCTCAATTAAAAACAGAGCAGGAGATCCTGATGAACATTGCGGATATGATCGCTGAAGTTTATGCGATGGAATCGGCAGTTTTAAGAACGCAAAAACTGATCAGCATTCGCGGCGAAGCAGCTTGCGAAACACAAACTGATATGACGAAGGTATATATTTCTGATGCGATAGAAAGATTGAATCTGCACGGCAAACATGCTTTACAATCTTTTGCGGAAGGAGATGAATTACGTATCATGCTGATGGGCTTAAAGCGTTACACGAAGTACGAAACCGTGAACACAAAAGAGCTCAGGAGAAAGATCGCGGCAAAAATTCTGGACGCGGGCAAATATATTTTCTGATCATAAATTTTTAGTTGTTTAAATGCCGTGCTTTCAGTACGGCATTTTTTTTTATTTTTTTATGGAATCCGGGTAGTTTTTGTCTCTCAATAGCTGTAAAGATTATATACGGCAATGGATGCATACAAAAAATTACAAGAAAAGGTCTCAGGATTAAAAAAAAATCTATACAATGAAGAAAGAAGGATTGCGGAATATAATTTGTTATTATCTATGCAACAGACAAAAGATATGGAATATTATTTAAAAGGTTTATTGAAAAGTGCAGTGGAACGATATAGATTATTACGAATTGAAATAGAAAATTTAGAATGGTTGTTGAAATAAAATCGTAAATTTAATTGATGAATCCCGAATCTAAGAAATTGATAGATAGTTATATTAAAGCGCTCTTGGACGGAGATGCGGTTTTGTTAAGTAATATAGGGGATTTAAGATCCAAACTTTCTGAAGAAGACAAACCATATTTTCGCAAACAATACCTCGCTAATTCAGAAAAAATTGAAAAAAAAAGAACGACCAGGGAAACTAAGCTTCAGCAAACCCATAATAAGTTAATAGAAGAATTACTTATCCGTCATTAGAATGATGATCCGCTTTAATTTTGTTTAAAACTTACCCCCGGTACATTTTTTAATCCTTTCGTGTTTTCTTATTTTTGTACAAATGGAAAACTTCCTTGTTTCAGCCCGTAAATACCGTCCATCCAAATTTTTGGATGTCGTTGGGCAGGAGCAGGTCTCCGAAACATTGAAAAAGGCTTTGTCCACGGGGAAACTCGCACAATCCTTTTTATTTTGCGGACCGCGTGGTGTAGGTAAAACCACGTGTGCGCGAATTCTTGCAAAAGCGATCAATTGCGAAAATCCCGGCGCAGATTTTGAACCTTGCAACGAATGCAATTCCTGTACTTCATTTAACCAAAATGCATCTTTCAATATTTTTGAACTGGATGCAGCTTCCAATAACAGCGTAGACGATATACGCACATTGGTTGACCAGGTGCGATTTGCACCGCAGGCTGGAAAATATAAAGTGTATATCATTGATGAGGTTCATATGTTGTCATCCGGTGCATTCAATGCATTTTTGAAAACACTGGAAGAGCCGCCGTCATATGCGATCTTTATTTTAGCAACGACAGAAAAGCATAAGATTATTCCAACGATCTTATCGCGCTGCCAGATTTTCGATTTTAAAAGAATTTCCGATAAAGATATTGTAAAGCAGTTGCAGAAAATATGCAAGAGCGAAGGTGTATCTGCAGAGCCGTCCGCATTGCATGTCATTGCACAGAAAGCCGATGGTGGCTTGCGCGATGCACTATCATTATTTGATAAGATCGTAAGCTATGCAGGAAAAAAAGTCACTTACCAGGATGTGATCCGCAATCTGAATATTCTCGATCACGACTACTATTTCCGCATCACGGAATATTTTATGATCGAGGATTCTTCTTCCGTATTAACTGCATTCAACGAGATCATCAACAATGGTTTTGACGGAGAGATGTTTCTGTTGGGATTGGCAGAACATTTCAGGAATTTACTGATCAGCAAGGATGAACGAACTGTGCAATTACTGGAAGCTGCGGATGATATAAAGGATAAATATTTTGCGCAGGCTAACCTGGTGAATGAAACTTTCTTATTGAATGCACTCACCATCATTAATCAGTGCGACGTAGAATATAAAACTTCAAAAAATAAGCGATTACATGTCGAGCTCGCATTGCTTAAGATCTGTTTCCTGAATACGCAAATTGAAAATACACTCTCGGTGTTATTAGGTGAAAAAAAAAACTGAAAGCCTTACTGGATTGGTATAAAAAACGCAGGGCAAGTTTACTGTCTGAACAAAATTCAAACTCTGTAAATCCAAAACTCACTGTTTTAACATCACAGGAAATTAAAGTAGAATTTAAAGCTGAAAATTCAGTTACTGAAAATGTACAGCTAACGGAACAAACTATACTTCGCGAACAAACTATCGCGAAGGAAACAGTGAATAGCGAACAGTTAAATGAAAATCTTGTGGAAGAAGCAAGAGTTTCTCCGGCTTCAAACAAGCCTAAAAAAGAATTGCCACGGCAATCTGCGTTAGGCGCTATGATGAAAGAAGTTCACAAGGAAAATGCTGCGAAAAAAACCGAAGATAAACTTGAATTGAACGAAGAAACAGTTTTGCCGCTCTGGAAAGAATTCCTTGTGGAGAATAAAGAAAGACTGCAGAATGCTTTTTTAAGTGTTGCGGAAAGACAATCACCAACATATACAGATGAAAAGATCACGTTCATCGAAACAAATAATATCTCGCTTGAATTATTGCAATTGCACAAAATTGATATCGTAACTTATTTCATGAAGAGGACCACGGCACCATTTGTACGGTTAGATTTTAAATTGAACCGCGCTGCAACTTCAGGCAGGACTTATAAAACACCAAGAGAAAGACTGAAAGATATGATCGAACGCAATCCGTCAGTATTGAAACTGATCGAAAAGTTTGACTTAAACAACGATTGATGAACTTAAATATTTCATAAATGTTTTAATAGTATGAAAAAGAAAACAGTAGTCATCGGCGCAAGCGCAAAATCAGACCGGTACAGCAACCGTGCAGTTCGTATGCTTAAAAAAAATGCACACGAGACCATTGCGCTCGGCTTTGAATCTGCAGACATTGATAGCATTCCGATAGAAACCGATTGGAAGAAGTTTGAAGATGTCGATACTGTTACACTCTATTTAAATCCTCAACGTCAGAAAGAATATTATGATTATATCCTGAGCTTAAAACCCAAACGCATTATTTTCAATCCCGGGACTGAAAATCCGGAACTCGAACAGCTTGCAAAAGCAAATAATATAGAACCCTTAGAAGCCTCTACATTGGTGTTATTGTCTACAGGACAATATTAAGTATAGAAATTCCGATTTTTTTTATTAGATTAAACCTTTGAAATTGTTTCAGGTCTAAAGAAAAACAACAAAGTCGATCACAATAAAAAGAATGATTATGTACAACAAGATCAAGAGAATTTTAGCATTAACTATGATATTAGTTATGGCGATCCCTGCATTAAATGCAAAGAACATATCAAGGGCTGACGATCCGAGAGTGAAGTATCCAAAAAAGACTGCTGAAGAAAGAGCTAAAACTTTAACGGATACACTCAGCAGTATTATCAGTTTAAGTTCAGATCAATATCAGAAAGCGTATGCTTCCAATTTAAAGTATGTAAATGCAAAAGAGACTGCAAAAAGTACCGGTGGAGAAAACGTAAAAGCGGAAATGCTTGCAGCGATCAAAACCCGAAAACTGGAAATTGCTGCAATATTAACGGCAGATCAGAAAGCAAAATGGATGACATGGAAAAAATCCAGGAAGGCTCAAATGCAAAGCAACAGAGAAGAAAATCAGAAGTCCCCTCAAAGTAACGGTACAGCGCCTGCTATTCCGATGGATGATATAGATGGCATGTAATTCAAAAAGAAAGAAAATAAAAACCGTTCAGCAATGAGCGGTTTTTTTATTGATTAAACTTTACTTTTTTCTTATAGTCTAAAGTTTAATGATCACGGAAAAAGAGAAAATAAAACATCTTTACAA
>JAQBNI010000136.1 GCA_028288625.1 Bacteroidota bacterium
TCAGCCGAATAAAGCGATCGTTGGAAGAAATGCATTTGCACATTCATCGGGCATTCACCAGGATGGAGTTTTAAAAGACCGCGAAAATTATGAGATCATCGATCCGCATGATGTGGGTATTCCCGAATCACTTATTGTTTTAACGGCAAGAAGCGGAAGAGCAGCATTAAAACATCGACTTGAAAAAATAGGTTTTGAAATAGACCAGGAATTACTGGATTCAACATACATTAAATTTCTCGATGTCGCAGATCAGAAAAAAGAAATTTATGATGAAGATCTTTTAGAGATGATGGGACAAAGCCGCGAAGGAAGAATTTATGAAATTGATTATCTCGAAGTGCATTGCGGAAAGCGACACCAGGCGAACGCCACTGTTGCATTGATAAAGAATGGGGTGAGAATCGTAGAAATTGCGGATGGCTGCGGTCCGGTGGATGCTACGTTGAAAGCCATTGATAAGATCGTGAAAGAACCTGTACGCCTCGAAGAATATTTAGTGCAAGCTATTACCGGGGGAAGTGATGATACAGGGAAGGTGCACATCCAGGTTTCCAAGGACGGCATTTTTTATTATGGTTTCGGAAATGATACCGATGTAATTTATGCTACTGCTAAAGCGTATGTAGATGCGCTGAATAAACTATAGGTCTGAATTAATCCAGGTATCCTTTGTAGTAATTATCGATATATTCTTTCAAACAAACTTTCCAGTCGCGCATAATATTTAAATCGCGCAGATCCAGTTTTTTATTGATCAGTCTTTCACTCGGCGGTCGTGGTGAAAAATATTCCTGCTTCCAGTAATCGGAATCCACCGGCGTTATTTTTATTTCATTTTCTTTCCCTAATACTTTCACAAGTTCTTCCGCTACTTCAAACCTTCCTGTTATTCCTCCGCAAACCATATTATACAAACCCCATACTTCTTTTTCAAGCAGTAATTTTACATTCGCAGCGAAATCGTGTGTGAATGTTGGCGTACCCAGCTTATCATTCACCACAAATAATTCTTTCTGCCCACTTTTTAATTGCAGCATAATTTTCTGAATGAATTTCTTGTCTTTCTTCGGTCCACCACCCATCATCCATCCTGCCCGGCAGATCAGGTGCTGAGTTTTATTCTGCTGTACAAAAACTTCAGCTGCCCATTTGCTTCTTGCATAATGCCCGAGCGGATTTGGAATATCCCAGTCGTCATAAGTATCTTTTGCGCCATCAAAAATTCCTGCGGTACTGATATACAACATTGGTATGTTTAATGCATTTGCAATATGAACAGCATTTTCTACAGAAATGGTATTGGTGAGGTAAGCGTCATCCTGGTTTGTGTCGCAGTATTCCAATGAAGTGTGCGCGCCGAGATGAAAAAGATAATCGGGTTTAAAATCGAACACATCTTTTTTGTACGCATCAAAATCTTTGAAGTCGAGATAAGTCAGCCAATCTTCATTGACATCTTTATCCGTGCATTTAAGTTCGTAATTATTTTTAAAGATGGTGTGAAAGCCTTCGCCTAACATTCCTCCACAACCCGCGATGTAAATTTTTTTCATAGTCGAAATCCTCGTGTTATTGATTAATTCCGAGAGGACCTTCCCTGCGGTCAGGTTAAACTTTTCAGAATTCCCAAATATACGGGTTTGTTTGCTTCTATCGAAAATTTCGTCACAACTGTTTGTCGTGCATTTGTACCCAGGCGTTTTCTTTCTTGAGGATTGTCAATTAAATATTTCAATTTATCTATCCATTCTTCATCTGTCTTTACAAGAAAACCGTTTTCATTATCTGTGATGATCCTGTTGATGGCTGCGCCAACGTTGGTGGCAACAACAGGTAATCCAAATGTCATATATGTGAGGGCTTTCAGTCCGCTTTTCCCCATCACCCAGGAATCAATAGGCAAGGGGTATAAGCCAATATCTATACCCTGTAATTGTTCTGCTTCCTGCGCGGCATTCCAATCCATATATTCATGATCCACTCCTTCCATTTGGAACTTAAAATTTCCTATCACACGCAATATAAATTTCCTTTCTTTCGATAATTGCTGGAGTACATTCGTCAATAAATATAAATAAGGAACGGTGGAGTGTGTGCCTGTCCAGCCAATAACGACAGTCTTATCATTTGTATAATTATTTACCGGTAACAATCTTTCCGTATCCAAGGTGGAAGAAATATCTGTGCAGTGCTCGCAATATTGTTTTGCAAATTCATTCAGATCCGGTGTGCAGGTAATTACATGATCGGCATATCTCATTAATGCAACCGGCTTGTCTTTTCCTTTCAGCATAAAAATTAAATTGTTTATTGCCGAATCCTGTGATTTGTAGATCATATCATCAATATCATAAACAATTTTCTTTGAGAGCTTGCGGATAAGCCATTCAAAAAAAGGCGGACCAAGCGGTGTTGCCCATAAGTGAATGTAAACGATATCATACTTATGTAAACGAAAAAGATCAAAAAACCTGCGGATATAACCTCGTATGGTTCCAAATATCTTTTGAAATAAAAATCCTTTCTTATAAATAACATTCCAGAATTTTTCATCTATAAAAGAACTGGTTTCCGGTTGAAATCCATTTGCTTCAAAATAATTAAAATATTGTTCGAATTTTAATCGCTGACTTGCAGCTTTTCCGAACGGATAAGGAGAAAGAAAGAGAACTTTTTTGGCGCTCATAAATTTGTAAATAATTACGGCTTTTCGGCAACTAATAAAAATTGTTCACCGAAGAAACGCCATGCAAAAGGCATTTTTAAATAAGTATTGATCAGGAACCTGCTTACCGGAAGTCCTCTTCTAAAAGTGAGTGGTAAGAATTTGTCGTATATCTCCAGGATGTTGAATCCTGCACCATATAAATGTTCTGCAACACCCAATTCCGTAAGGATAACAGTGTGATCCGCAAAATTGAAATAATCTTTATAAGTATGGCGGAAGTTGGGACCCATAATAACAATACGTCCCTTGCTGCGCATCGCTTTAAACATTCTTTCCAAAAAATCAGCGACCTCAAATTGTGAATTCAGGTGCTCGAGAAAATTTGAAATAAATACGCCATCGAAATAATTTTCTGGCAAATCGACTTCTAAATTATTCCCGATTATAGTTTTTATCTGCGGGTCAGCATATTTTTTTATTTCTTCCGATAGATCTATTGTCCAGCGTTCAGGGGATGGAATGTGATTAATAAACTCACATAACCCACCTGCAGGATCCAGCATTTTTTGCGGTTTAGTCAGTTGCGTATCGTACAGGAAGTGCGCAATTTCATTCCACACAATATTTTTTTTCTCCATATCTACCTTTTCAAATCGATAACTGTAGATCCTTTTATAATTCATACCTAATTTTTTGAATAATGATTAATGTTTTTTGTTTTCAGATTGTATCCTATTCTTAAAATGTATATTGAATATCATATACGTCACGCAAAATAAATACAGGAACCTTACAGGAATTGTATATCTCGACTGGATTCCAAAAGGTACGTGAATTATATCAAAATACAAACACAGCAGGAGCGGTAATAAAAGCGTCTTAATAATATCTCTTCTTTTAAATAAACAGAATAAGAAATAGAAAATAAAAAGCACTAACGATAAAAATCCTGTAGTAAATGCAAAAATGATCGGCAGAGAATCAGACAGATTTGTTTTAAATGTCGGCTTCATAGAAATACCGGTAAACCATAATCTGAAAAATGTATAGCATTTTAACTTCACTGTATATTTCCAGTCAGACATGTAATGCCGGATAGCCAACGCCTTCACCATCTCTTCTCTTTGGATAGTATAGTTTGTATTGTATGTAATGAATAAATCCGGGTGCATTTTCATCACTTGTATATTTGCACTGTCTCTTGGAGTGAGGTATCGGTTACAAATTCGTTCTACACTGTCCCATTCAGTATTAAATAAACTGATGTTCTTTGGAATATCCTTTGGGTCAACAAAATTTATAAATCTGTCTTCATGCATTACATTCCTCCAATACCTGTCTTCAACATAACCAACCATTTTCGGACTCCAGTATCCAAGGTACATTGCGCCGGCGCCGCCTTCCAGCGGAGTGATCTGGAATTTATGATGATTCTGTAAATTCCAAAAGCCATAAGGAAGCAACGTTAAAATGAAAAGAAAGAGGAATGTAATATTCTTATAAAGAGATAATTTTTTGTAATGTAAAAGAAAATATAATACTCTCAAGAAGGGCAGAAATATAATTACCGGGCGCACCTGGAAACAATATCCGTACAATAAAACCAGGAGTAAGATTTTCTTCCACGTATTGTTTTCAAAACAAATTTCTATATACACAATTAAAGTAACAAGCAACAGCATGAGTGTTTCAGGATACATTAATGGGGAATAAGAAAGCACTACAAAATTAATGATCACAAATAACAGGAATAGATTTTTAAGTTCAAGCCTGTTATCATAATGTTCAATCAGTTTCAGCATGATATAAAGAGAAAGCAACAACAGAATAAGTTGAGTAACCTGGATAAGTATTATTGAAGGTGTAATAAAACTGAGTGCATATAAAAAAAGGGGGTAACCGGGATTGCGGAAAGTATCGGGGTAATAATCATCGAGAAAATACCAGTATGTATATCTTCCCTGCTGAAATCCTTTTACATAATTTAAGTATGTAAAATGATCACCTGAAAAATCCTGCAGGTTGATGAGCAATAAGGCAACAGATAAAATGCCTACTATCGTTAAAAGAATATAGTAAGTATTTTTCTTGCTAAGTATGGAAGACAGTCCTTGCAGAATCTGCATAAAATAATTGGTATTTCTGTGTAAATTTATGAAAAATGCACTAATATCTTAATTTTCCCGATGGCAACAATTCAAATGGTCAATCTTAAAGAGCAATACATTCAGTTAAAAGATGAAATTGACCAAGCTATCCTGGAATGCCTTAATTCCTGCCAGTTTATTGGTGGTCCGGCAGTAAAGCAATTTGAGAATAATTTATCAAAGTATTTATCAATTAATCATGTTATCGGATGTGGAAATGGAACCGATGCGCTGGAGATCGCATTAATGGCTTTGAATTTGCCAAAAGGATCAAAGATCATTGTTCCTGCATTTACCTACATTGCTCCTGTAGAAGTTATTGCGTTAATGGGCATGATCCCCGTCTATGCAGACGTAGATCCTGATACGTTTAATATTACTTTGGAAGAAATTGAAAAAGTGTATACGGATGATGTAAAAGGAATTGTTGCCGTGCATCTTTTCGGACAGCCGTGTAATACGGATGAAATTTACAAATTCGCTGTAAAGAAAAATATATTTTTGATCGAAGATAACGCGCAGTCTATCGGAGCGGAAAAAAAGATGGAGCGTAATACTATTATCACTACTTCATTTTTCCCTTCTAAAAATTTAGGAGCTTATGGTGATGGAGGTGCGTTAATGACAAACGATGATAAGCTCGCAAAAAGAATTCGAATCATAGCAAATCATGGACAGCAGGAAAGATATTACCATGAAGAGATAGGAATAAATTCACGGCTTGATGCAATACAAGCGGCAGTACTGAGTGTAAAGCTGAATTACGTTGATCAATTTATTGCTGCCCGTCAGAAAGCGGCTGATTTTTATGACGGGCAGTTGAAAAACATCCTGAAAATTCAAACGCCTGTTCGTGTAAACACGCATACCTTTCATCAATACACACTAAAGATAAAACCTGTATTACGGGACGGACTTAAAAGTTTTTTATTTGATAAAGGAATTGATACCGCAATGTACTATCCGGTGCCATGCTATAAACAGCAGGCTTATTTAGATAAAAATGCCCGGTTGCCGAATACTGAATTATTATGTTCATCTGTTTTATCATTACCAATATATCCTGAAATTACTGATGACCAATTATTGTATATTTGTAATTGTATAAAAGAATTTTTTAAGAATAACTGAAGGAAACAATCCGCAAATTAATTCATGACAGAAAACCACGCAAATTTTTTCAGGCATGAAACCGCCATCATAGATGACGGTGCTGTTATTGGAAACGATACCAGGATCTGGCATTTTACGCATGTGATGAGCGCGTCGATTGGTCATCATTGTATCATTGGTCAAAATGTATTTGTAGCAAATAATGTGGTTCTGGGAAATCATGTAAAAGTGCAGAACAATGTTTCTTTATTTGAAGGAGTAATTTGTGAAGATGATGTGTTCATTGGTCCTTCTGCAGTATTTACGAACGTTATCAATCCGCGTAGTTTTATTGAACGGAAGAATGAGTATAAAAAAACTATGATCAAAAAGGGCGCAACGATAGGGGCAAACGCAACAATTATATGTGGGGTAACTATTGGCAGTTATGCTTTCGTAGGAGCAGGAAGCGTTGTAACAAAAGACGTAAAAAATTTCGCCTTAGTTGTTGGAAATCCTGCACGGCAAAAAGGATGGATGAGTAAAAACGGAAGTAAATTAAAATTTGATAAGGATGGATATGCAACCTGCGATCTCTCCCAACAAAAATATAAATTAGAAAATGAAATTGTTTCTGCGCTTTAATTCCATATGATCAATTTTGCATTAATCGGAGCAGCCGGCTACATTGCTCCAAGACATTTAAAAGCGATAAAATCTGTCGGCGGTAATTTATTAGCTGCTTATGATATTGCAGATTCCGTGGGTGTGCTCGATCAATATTTTCCCGGGTGTAATTTTTTTACGGATGAATTTGAATTTTATAATCGCCTTTTAGATGATCTGCATGTAGATTATATGGTGATTTGCTCCCCGAATTATTTGCACGAAGAGCATTGCAGAAATGCACTCAAATTAGGCGTAGATATTATTTGCGAGAAGCCCTTGGTATTAACGATAAATGAACTCGAGCAACTGCAGGAACTGGAGCATCTCACGCAAAAAAATATTTATACGATCCTTCAGTTGCGTTTACATCCGCTGTTGAAGCAATTGAAGGAAGAAATAAAAGATAAAAAATACAATGTCAACATTGAATACTTTACTCCGCGGGGAAACTGGTACCATGCTTCATGGAAGGGAGACGTAAAAAAATCAGGAGGTATTGCCACTAATATTGGTATTCATTTATTCGATCTTGCAACGTGGCTGTTTGGAGAGGTAATAGAAATATCAGTAGAAAAAAATACTGCAACAGAAAGCATCGGAAATTTACAATTGAAAAATGCTGATGTTAATTGGCATCTAAGTATTGAAAATGAGATGATGCCTAAAAGACAATTTATAATAGACGGGAAAACATATGAATTTACGGAAGCCTTTTCGGATCTGCATACTATTTCTTACGAACACATTCTAAATAAGAAAGGCTTTACCACGGTCGATGTAAAGCCTTCTATTGATATTGTGGAAAGGATCCGGAATTTGTAATTATTTTTTCAGATCCTTGCGCATAAATTTTTTGCGGATAGTTTCTCCGCTGAAAGTAATTTCAGCAATATATACCGCGGAATTTAATTCCATAGTTGGCATTGGAAGATTGTTGTATCCCTTTACACCATCATAATCTACCGAATACATCTCCTGTCCAAGATAATTTATAAGATCAATGTGAACCCTGCCAGCTTGCGGTAACATTATTCCGAAATTAATATTATCAAAAGCAGGGTTTGGATATACTGTAAGCACGTCAAATCTTCCTACACTTAATTCTTTGCAGCTGCTATTATTATCAGTTCTGTCTTCAGGTGAGTTATCATTAATATTATCGATGGTAGCGCATATCACCGGAACAGAGTTCGTGCCTAATTTAATTTCACCTGTGAATATATAATCCACGGATCTTCCCGGCAATAAACTTCCCGTCCAGTTCTCACGAATAGTTGATCCACCGTTAAGCTGCAGACTTAAACCTAAGGAGCGGATCTCGATATTGCTATTATTCAGAATAGTTATTCTTACCTGGTAGAATGCGCCGTCGGGTGTTATGCTTATTGTAGCAAGCACACCATCGAGATAAGCTTTGTCAACTAAAATATATTGAACCAGCGAATCCGTGCAGCCTTTGAAATCGGTTGCAGTTAATTTTATTGGATAAGTTCCTTTAACGGTATACGTATGCTGCGGCGGATTATAACCAACAACAGGACTTGAACCATCGCCGTAATCCCAGATATAATTGCCATTTGCGGATGACTGATTGAAATAGGACACGTTCAAAGGAGGTAATCCGTTTTGCGGAGAGAAAGTGAATTTAGGTGATGGTGGAGCGGATACCGCTATTGATCGCAGTTTAGTTCCGGTACATCCAACGGCATTTGACGCAGTTAACTGGATCGTATAATTTCCCTCGGTATTAAAAATATATTTTGGATTTTGAATAGTGTCTGTTGCTTGTCCGGAAAAAAACCAGTGCCATTTGGTGATTGCTGTGGAATCCGGCGTATAGGAAATATCTGTAAATTGAATTTCTTTCCCAGTGCATTGTGTTTGAGAGGTTATAAAATCAACCACGGGAAAATCAAATACCCTTATTGCTTTACTAACTGTGTCGATACATTGATCAGATGAACGAACAACCAGTTGTACGATGTATTCACCTGGATTTAAATACTGGTGTTGTGCATTCACGATAACACTTTCCTGTGTGCCATCTCCAAAATCCCAGGTATGCGTGGTAAGCGTACTTGGAGGTACAGCACTTGCGGTAAATTTAAAAGAAACCGGAGTTCTGCCACATACGGAATCCGCTAAAAAATCTGCAATTGGAGAAGGGCTAACAGCTATCTGGTGAGTAGCTGTATCGAAGCAGCTATTAGAATTTGTAGCGGTCAATCTTACGTTATATGTTCCTGCGGAAGGAAATCTGAATGATGGATTTTGAATGTCAGTTATGGTTCCAAGCCCGCTAAAATCCCATGTCCAGTGAGTGACTGCTGTTGAATTAGCAATACTCCCATCAATAAAAATAGTAGGATTTCCTGCACATGCAATTGTATTACTAAATAAAGGCACAGGTTTTTTATTAACGGTTATAGTTTTTGATATGGAGTCTGAACAACCCTGATTGGTCGTAATTTTTAATCCTACATGATAATTGCCAAGGTTTGTATAGGCGTGAGCAGGGTTTGTAATAAATTGCGTACTGTCATCTCCAAATGTCCATTTCCAGTTTGTGATTACACTACCTGTTCCCTGTGCGATAGAGCTATCTATAAATAAGGTCGGCGAGCTTTGGCATCCCTTGGGTAAAATAAAATCTGCAATGGGTGCTTCGCCGGAAATTACTACATTAAATGTTTTGCTGATCACACAGCCGGGAGCTGTTCTGGCATATACCGTATAGGTACCAGGTGTAGTAAGAATTATAAAATTCGATGTACTTCCTGTTGACCAATGAATAGAATCGATGAAAGTAGCAGTATTCAAAAATAGTTTTTCATTTTTGCAGACGTGCAGTATACCGGATACATCAGGAAGTATTGATAATTGAGGAAGGTCGACAACTACATTGAGCGTGTCGATTATTTCCTGACCCTTTCGATCTCTTATCCTAACGGTATAACGCCCGGAGGTTTTCACTGTGATTTTGTTAGAAGTGCTGCCTGTAGACCACGAAAATGTAAAAGGGCTGGTAATGCCCAGGTCTATCACCAATGAATCTCCTTCACAAAAAGCGACAGTATTGTTTTTAAGCCGGCGATATGGATACACTTCAATGTCATCCTGCGTGTCAAACCCAAAAATATCTTTGGTTTTTATAGTATAGGTTCCTCCTGTAAGAACTACAGTTGAATTCGTAATAGCACCTGTCGACCATAAGTAACTTAGAAACCGGTTTTCAGCGAATAACCTCAGCGTGTCTGAAAAAGAAGTGCCTGTAATTATATCTTTTCCGAGGCTGACCGGTGGTGCATATTTATTAAATAAATAAGCGTGCATGCTGTCTGATTCAGATTGTGAGCTACCCGCCTTGCTGATAATTAATTCGGGAATATCACCATTCCAGCTTCTGCTTGCACCTCCGTCAGGGTCCCTTCCAATTGTGAAATTGGGAACATTATCAATAGAAGAGGATGCTCTTCTGCCCGACAATACTCTATATAAGTTTAAGGGGAAAAAATTGAAGGACGGGGCATTATTCATGTAAACATTGTTGTCATAATAACCGCCGATACCATTCCTGACAAGTGGAGTTCCAGCTCCTACTGTAAAAAATACATTCGCATTAATAGATGCATTTTGTCTTGTTAAAATACCTTCATAATTGGGAAAAGATATTCCTCCGCCTCTCCAGTTTATCATCATATACGTATTGCCAACATTGCCACCTGAATTGATCTGTAAAAAATCATCCACACCATCAAATCTTACAGCACGATGATTATTCAGATCGGGAATATTTGATACTAACTTTGGTCTGGATGCAGGTGTAACCTGGACGGCGTTTAATCCGTTTGGAATGATATTGTTCCAGGAATCAATTGTACTGTCAGGTAATATGCTAACATTGCTGTCGGCGGAAAGCCAGAGTAACAAATTTGGATTTTGCGATGGATTTATGAAATTTAATTTATAAACCGGGCTAACAAGATAATAGGAATGGGTGCTTACAACACTTACCTGCCAGTATACCGAATCCGAGGAATTGCTGAACGTTACATCTGCGCTTGTAGCATTAACAACAATGTCTTTCAGGATCACCGTAAACCCGGGGTCATGCGCTATTCTCAATCTGTAAGAAGTAAAATTGAGTTGTGCATTCCAGCTAAACGTCACTTTAAAAGATGGGCTGATAAAATTATTCGGGGGCCACACCATGCTGATCTCAGCGAAACAGCTGCTGCCCATACAAATACATAATAACAGTGGAAAGAGTATTTTATTTCTTATTGACATATAACAATACAAGATACTAAATTTTTAGGAGAATACTTTAACTAAAACCACAAAAATTATGTTAAGACAGGTGTTGAAAACATCGAAATACAATTAATATCGAGGCATAAAATTTACTTATCACCCCAGCATAATCTTATATGCTTTAATTCGGAAAAAGCCGAATCAATCGACCGGATGGTATTGGTTATATTAAAAGAATCGATGTATTCCCGTCTTATGCCATTTTTTCTATCTGTAATCATTCTTATTATACAATCAGACATCTCCGATGGGTCCGAGGGATTGAAATAATACCCGTAACTGCTGAGTTGCTCTTTATGTCCTGCTATATTACTGCACGCTACAGGACAGCCTAATTTAGCTGCTTCTATTAAGGGCATATTTGTTGGACCAAGAAATGTGGGCATCACTAAACCTAAAGAATTCAGGTAAACCCACTTTAACTCTTCTTCCGGGATAAATCCAAGGTCGATAATTTTGTCTTTTAACCCTAGTTCATCGATCATTTTAAAAATATATTCTTTGTTCCCTTTATCTGATCCGGTAAATATTAATCTTAAAGTTGGAAATTCCTGAAGTACATTCTTAAAGGCAAGCAAAAGATTATAATGATTTTTATGTACCCAATATTGTGCAGGATAATGAATAAAGAATAAACCGTCCTCCAGTTTTGCAGGTTTTTGCGCGAGCACATCTTCGTGTATTATTCCGGAAGGAAAGGTTGGAACAACTTTTATCCTGTTTTCATTTATGTTTAAATATTTTATGGCATCCGATTTTCCTGCCTCGGATTCAGTAAAGATGAGAAGGGCTTTATGCAGATAATTATCGATATGCTTTTTTCTTGATTCAAATATGCCATTCATGCTTACTTCCGGAAACGCATACATCGTTAAATGACCAAGATCCCATAATGTATATATATAAGGAAAATCCGGGAAAACACAATCAGGCACAACATAATATATGATATCGACAACGGCATTCAGTTCTTTATCAAGCTTTTTTTGATGTTCTTTATTTATGTTTAACAGGCGCTTCTTTAAGGAGGGAAAAAGAGAACTAATGATGGATAGCTTCGCCAGGAAATTCAACATCTTATTATAAGGCAAAGGTTGCCATATTATTTTATAATAATTCCCGTATACCGGATTCCGGGATAAAGGTGTGTTGTTTAAAAATATGATCTCTGCATCTTTAAATTCAAACGAATTAAATTTATTAATGAGTTGTGTATAATAGCCATAACCCCCGCCATGTTCAGGCATTATATCATCATTTAACCATACTCCAACTCTTAATTTTCTCATTCAGATCTTGAAAAACTTTTTAAGCATTTTCTTTTTAGTTATGGCATTTTATATATAGAGACAGAATACCAATCTGTGTACGGACGACGTGTTGTTAGCCATGTATAATGATTTAGTTCCGTAAATGCTCCTGCAAAAGCAGAGAGTTCAGGGAGGAATAAATACCTGACCATGTGCTGTTCCCTGAATGTGTTTTCTTTCCCGTTTGACTTTTCTGTAACCTGTATTTCATAATTAACCTCTACTGCATTCTTGTCGTAATGCATTACCGGTTCTGCTTTTCGTACTACTTTTATCAGGTCGTTTTCTATTTGTTTCTCCCGCACTACCGGAGGATCCGTCAATACTCCCGGACCATACCAGTAATCAAAAATAAATAATCCGCCCTCTTTTAAATGTAACCGGACGGTTTCAAATACTGCTTCTATATCCTTATTCCCGGTTTGATAGCTCATGACATGAAACAGCGCAACAACTACGTCATACTTTTTATTTAAGCGCACGGTCCGGATATCACCCTGGTCAAAAGTGATATTTGTTGTGTTGTTAGTACGCCTGGCTATATCTATCATGTCCTGCGATAAGTCTATACCTGATACATCATATCCCAATTTCGCAAATTCAAAATCATGGCGACCGGTTCCGCAGCCAAGGTTTAAAATAGTTTTAGCGCCGGGAAGATTTTCTTGTATAAGGTTATTAATGTAATCTGCTTCATGCTTATAATCTTTATCGTTGTAAAGCAGATCATAGTATGCGGAATAGATTTTAAACATACTCATTTTAAGATCTCATATAATTTATCAGAAACAATCCTCATTTCATTATCTGTGATTGCCAACCCGCTTGGTATATAGAATCCTCTCCTGGCAATGCGTTCACCAACCGGGTATGATTCATTTTTAAACAAACCCATCTTATGAAATACGGGTTGTTCATGCATACACCAAAAGAAAGGTCTTGCACCAATCCCATTTTCACCTAATCTTTTTATTATTTCCTCTGCATTAAATGGAACATGATCCCGTAAGACCATGCCATAAACCCAGTAAATATTTTCTGCGTATGCGGTGTTTGATAAAGGCATTTCAAGCTTATCTTTCAGCCCGGATAATAATTCCTCATACCTGCGACCTACCTTTCTTTTTTTTTCAATAAATGTATCCAGCCTTTCCAGCTGTGCAACACCTAATGCCGCCTGGAGATTTGTCATACGATAATTGTATCCCAATTCTTCATGATAAAAACGTTTTTCAGGAATAAAGCATAAATTTCTAAGCGATCTGCATTTTTCTGCCAATTGATCATTATCTGTCAGTATCATTCCACCTTCTCCCGTTGTAATGTGTTTGTTAGGATAAAAACTTACACAGCTGATATCGCCAAAACTCCCTATCTGCTTACCGTTATACTGCTGCCCGATCTGTTCCGCTGCATCTTCAATGATCTTCAGATCGTATTTTTTTGCGAGGGCTAATATTTTGTCCATCTCTACCGGAAGACCATATATGTGCACTACCATAATTGCACGCGTTTTCTTTGTGATCTTTGCTTCGATAAGATCAACGTCCATATTCCATGTTTCAGGATGAGCGTCAACCAGGACAGGAATTGCACCGACTCGCGTTATTGCTGATGCACAGCATATAATGGTAAAAGTGGGCATAATTACTTCGTCACCCTTTCCAATACCCAGTGCAATCACAGCTGCATCAAGCGCTACCGAACCATTGCATACGGCTATTCCATGCTTACGTCCCATAACGGTAGAAAAATTATCTTCCAGTTTCTTTACAAACGGTCCCTCTGAAGAAATCCAGCCTGTATCTATACATTCCTGCAAGTATTTTTTTTCATTACCGTCGAGAAGCGGGGCATTTACCGGAATAAAATTTTCACTCATTTTCACTCAATTTTGTTACGGATAAAATTTAAAAATATCCATAGCTATTCGATTTATTTAATAATTACATCGTGTGATTTTACATGATCAAATCTTACCTTATCAACCTCACCTACATAGGGTCCTTGTTTTACCTCTATCATTTCAGAAGCTTCCATCATTTCAAAACCGTGCCCCCCCGCCGCCAGCAAAATTACATCTCCGTTTAAAAGTATACGGCTTTCAATATAATTTTGGCTGTCATCATAAAAATCTACGCGGACCTTACCTGATTTAATAAATAATACTTCCTGTGTCTGAATAACTTCCCTTGACACCAGGTTATGCCTGTGCGGAGGAATAACATATCCTTCAGGACGGTTCATATATCCCAGCTGCTGAGAAAAATTATCTTCTGTAAAGAACGCAATGCCGTTTTGATAATAGGTATTCCTGATAATAAGACCAAGTAATTTATCGCCGTTAAGTATCTTTTCTATTTTTTTTTCTTCGTCCATCAGGTGCGCACATTAATTTGTAAATAATCCACGTAAAGTACTTATTATTTTCTTTATAGAAAAATCCCTCACGGGTTCCCTTTCTTCCTTTAACAACTTGCAGTATTCTTTAAAAAACCATTCAGATTCACGGATAGATATTTTTTCAACCTGAATATAATCAACGGGATGCTGATTGATATTCCAGACACCGCAATGTATTCCGGAGTTATCCAAGCCAATGTTCTCTACTATTGGCTTTGTGGGTTGAAGACAATATTTGTTGTGAATAAACAAGGACGCGTGCCACCTGATTGCCCATGAATCAATAGTTCCTTTGATTTGTCCTTCCAGCATTTCAATAAATTTGTGTGTACCTCTTCTGTTAAAATCATATTGCAATTGCGCATCGATAATTTTATCCAGCAACACCTTCGTATTGGGGTTAAATAATTTCCAGGACCTTTGCCAGGTTGCCCAACCCCAACAATCGCCACCCTTTAAAAAGAAAGTGGATTCGGGATAATAAGTTGTATCCAGGTTATAGTTCCAGGCATGTATACAGCCCACTGCGTCATCATTTAAATAAAGATCCAGAGCATCGTTCATGTATCTTAAAAATCCTGGGGAAGGTATTATGTCATCTTCAAGAACGATAATTTTTTCATGCCTGTTAATAATTTCAGTAACCCCTTCAATGATTGATCCTGCTAATCCTTTATTCGATGAGTGTTCATTAATAATAACTTTCTTAAATCGTTTTTCACTGCGGACAATTTCCCGGGTTTCTTTAATTTTCAGCAACACATCTGTATCGGCATTATCTTTTGCTCCATCACAATAAATATACAGGATACTGTCTTCTGCCTCTTTGTTTTTTGCAAGGGCATCCAATGTCTGTTGCGTATGCCGGGGACGCATGTATGTAAAAAGAACGATGGGTGCAAGAGTTCTCATGCAGGTAAATTTCTTTGCAAATATACCGATTAAATCGCTTAAGAAATTGAATCTCTTCAGCAGGTCTTAAATTTTGGCACACTATAAGACTGAAGGAATACAGTAAGACCGGGGCAATAATTTTTGTTTGATTAAAACTAACCTTCCACTAAAAACAAAGGCTGATCATATTCAACTGCCTGCGCATTATCTACCATTACTTTGATTATTTTGCCGGAGACTTCACTTTGTATCTCGTTAAACAATTTCATGGCTTCAATAACACAAAGCACATCTCCCTTTTTTATTTTGTCTCCAACTTTTACAAAAGGTTCTTTATCGGGAGAAGAAGAACGGTAGAATGTACCGATCATTGGAGCTTTAATGGTTGTAAAATTGCCTGCAGGAAGTTGAGTTTCGGAAGTTAATTCATTTTTTTTTTCACCTGTTGAAGATGCAGCAGATGAAGGCAAATTTATATTAGAAGAATTTACCTGCACCTGGTTCGATCGGATCGTGATCTTCAGATCTCCTTCCTCTACAGTCAATTCTCCGAGATTATTATTGTTGAGTAACTGTATGAGTTTTTTTATCAGGGGAATATCCATAATTCAAATATAGCTAATTTTAGATTTTTTCAATAAAAAAACTCCGCAATGAGCGGAGTTGTATTTCAATCTATATTATTTTATCCTTTTACACGTTCCATGTAATCGCCTGTATCCGTGTTTACTTTTATCTTGTCTCCGATATTAATAAATAAAGGGATCATCACCTTGCCGCCGGTTGAAACTGTACATGGTCGCAAAGTATTTGTCGCAGTATCTCCTCTTACACCCGGCTCTGCATAAGTTACTTCCACTGTAACAGTAGCAGGCAGCGTAACTGTTAAAGGTAATTCATCTTCAGCACGTACTGCAATTTTCACCATCATTCCTTCAGTCAAAAAATCAGGTGAATTGATAATGTTTTTTTCAATAGTAATTTGCTCGTATGTTTCATTATTCATGAAATTATAAATATCCCCTTCCTGGTAAAGGAATTGGTACTCGCGATGCTCTATACGAACTTCATCTATTTTTACTCCTGAAGGAAAAGTATTTTCCAAAACTCTTCCGTTTGTAACGCTCTTTAATTTAGTGCGCACAAATGCAGGACCCTTGCCCGGCTTTACGTGCAAAAATTCAACGATCTGGTAAATATCAGAGTTGAAATTAATACACATACCATTTCTAATATCAGAAGTAGATGCCATAAGTGATTATGCTTTTACGTATCCCTCGATCAATACTTTTCCGTTGTAATATAAATCATTACCGGAAACATATGCCCTGTGTGAAAGGTGGCTTTCGCCGGTAACCTTGCAAGTGGATACGTTTGCAATTTCCATTTTGTAATGCGTACGTCTTTTGTCGCGTCTTGAAGTCGATTGTCTTCGTTTCGGATGTGCCATTTTAAGCTATTTTAATTTGTCTTTTAATTTATCTAAACCTGCCCATCTTGGGTCTACGGTATTATCTTCAATTTTTTGCTCTAACAACTTGATAATTTCTTCGTCGCAATATTCTGTTTCTCCCGGTTTGTCGCAAATTTTATGAACCGGGATGGATAAATGCGCGTAATCATACAAAAACTGCGTAATATCAATCACGGTATCATCCTTTGCGATATAAATGATCTCCACATCTTCCATATCCTTCAGCGCTTCATCATACGTATATTTTACATAAATGATGAACGACGTATGAATAGATAACGGAATGGAAGACGTACACCTGTCGCATTCGCCCCAGATCGTGCCATCCATATCCACCTCAATAATGTAAGGCTCGTGGCGCTTATCAAAAGTGATATTCACCTGGATATTACACTTAGTGATCAGCGCATTATCAAAATTTGCAAAGAACGTTTCATCTAATTCATAAGAAAACTCATGAATTTCCCTTTTTAAGCCGGCATGAGGAATCTTATATTCTTTGAATAGGTCGGACATGCCACTTGTCTTTAGAATTAAAAAAGGATTGCAAAAATACAAATAAATCTGCGGAATTGAAAATTGAAAATGCGAAAAAAGATAAAAAGTAAACAGCTTATTATCAGAGAGTTAGTTTATTCAACGACTACTGTTTTATTATGTTTTTATTAAACACACCTTCTTTAGCGGTAAACTTCAAAATATACTCTGCCTTTGGAAGATGACTGATATTCAGTAAAATTTCATTTTTATCGGGAATATTGACGGATTCAATGATCTTGCCATTCACGTCCACCAATTCTATTTTCTCGAGAGTTTTCAAATTCGAAAGTCCCTGGATATTTACCACTCCTGATGTTGGATTTGGATAAACAGAGATGGATTCTTCTAAACTTGCGTGATTTTTTATACCCGTCGCAACCGTTCGTTCCTGAACTGAAATATTATCGACCATCATTCCGCCATCAGGAATTTCTGCCTTTGTTGAATCCTGGAAACGCAAAACAAAAGTGGAGGAATGAGAAAGATGTAAACTGTCAATGCCTCGCGATAAATTTACAGAATCCGTACTCCAGGTACCCAATGTATTATTTTTAAAATTGAATGCTTTTTTGAAGGTAGTTCCGCCATTGTCAGAAATATAAATGCCGTCGTTCTGAGCTGTGTTTTCAAAACGCTTATAATCAAATTTTAAAAAAAGATTTTGCTGACCCGAAAGATTTAAACGGATGTCATATCGCAATGTAACTGCTTTATCTGTAGAGCTTGCATTTAATTGCATGCTGTAATTTCCCGCCGGATCATTTGTCGGAGATGCTTTAATTCTTCCGTTCGGATTGCTGCGCAATAGTGAAGTGTAATTATCGATGTTTCCATTTTCAACATCAGCAGCATACGGAATTGATGCATATGCCTTCGTTTTTGGTTTTATCTTCGCTGCCCACACGCCTCTGCCGAATGTAAAAATAAACATCGTGCCATCCTCGCGAATCCTGATATCATTGGTCACGACATTCGGAATATCTGTTTCCTTTATCCAGTTTACACCGCCGTTTGTCGTATAATAAAATCCATTTTCAGTAGCTGCATAATATGTATTCTCCGGATCAAATACATCGAAAGCAACAGCATTTACAGGCATATCCGTTGGAAGATCGCCGGTAACGTTTGTAAACACCGGAGTTGAAGTTTCCGCTTTCTCTACTTTAAATATTTTCGGGAAAGTATCGAACACAGGCTTGCTGATCAGCAGTGTACTGTTGTTGAACGGATGTATTTCAATATCAGAATAAAAACAGCTGGAGCTTCCGCCGCAAATATTATAATCAGTTGCTACTGCAACAGTTTTACGAATAGTATCTGTTAAAGCATTTTCATAGCGGAATAATCCGTAACTGATCGGATTCGAAGTTTGTCCGAATTGGTAAAGAATAGGATCGTATTCCTTGCTGCATTCCAGCCAGTAGGTATAAAACACGTCAGAGCCCATTCTTTCCCAGTTGCTGCCTTTGTTCTTTGTACGCCATACGCCGCTGTTTGTCCTGTAATACAGTTGTCTGTCGTCAGCATAATTCATCTGGTAAATGTTATAAAATCGCGTGCCTTCGACATCAGCCATAGGCGGAGTAGCCAACGAATACAAAGGCACTCCGGATGCGTAATTATCGGAGCGGTGTAAATAACCGTATTGCTGCGTGACGTATGCAAGGTTAGGATTGGTTTGACTGATATGGCAATATCCGCCATCCGCAAATGTTACTTGTATTTTGTTGGCATTGATGTTGAGCTTTTGCGTGCCGTTATCCTGCGTGCCGCCGAGACAGCCATATCCTGTCGCTTCATGGCTTCCGCCATTGAATTGTGTAACGCGATAACCCGGATTTTTTTCCGTTGGCGATAAAATGCTATTCCAATTAAATTGATAAATACCACCGTCATTTCCAATCAGGAATTCATTTGGGAATTGCGGATTGAATGCATATGCGTGTTCATCGGAATGCACAATAGGAGTGGGTATCCACGGAATAGCGCCCGTGCCGCCTGTTGTTGTAAAAGAAGTAAGTACACCGCCGCAAATAATATAGTTTGGATTAACAGGATGAACCCCGAGCATTAAATTATAATCTCCCTGCGTTCCGATAATTGTAGGAACACTTAACGAACTCCATGTATTTCCTCCATCTGTGGATTTGCAAAATGCGAGAAGATCGTCATCATAAGTTTGAGAACCAATTGCTGCATACATAATATTCGGTTGAGCATGGCAGTTCGCCAGCTCTATAATATTAAATTTTATAGGAAAAGCGGGACTGTTTATTTTTACAAATGTTCCCGGATCGCCGTTTGGAGATTTATAAATGCCAAGGGTTGAAGATGCCAGTAAAATAGAGCCATCCGGCAAAATTAAAATATCCGTGACTGCCTGGTTAACATCAAATACTTTTTGCCAGGTGGTGCCGCCATCGGGAGAGCGGTACAGTTCTCCGGAGTTCGTAGAAACATAGATCGTGTTGCTGTCTGTTAGGCTGTGCTCTATCTTCCATGTAAATTTAAAATCGGTGATAGCTAATGAAGTTGGCAGCACGTGGAATGTTTGTCCGCTGTCCGTCGATTTATAAATACCATTTCCAACAGTACTTGCTTTTTCACCGGTAGCATAATAAATAATTTTTGGATCGAAAGGATTTTGCGTGATCGATGTAACCGATAAATTTGCTGCATCGTCATCTACAGGATTCCAGCTGTTTCCCGAATTATTTGAAACCCACAAGCCGCCGGAAACTGCACCTGCAAATACTCTTTTCGGATTTGCAATATCATATAAAATACTTCGCGTTCTGCCGCCAACTTCTCTTTTCGGTCCGATCTCTATCAGTGTATCAAATATGGGTGCAAGATTAGGGCGGTTTGCTGCTTTTCTTTTATCGTATTGGTTCCATTCTTCGAATTTGCCGTAAGGAATATCTTTTACGTAAGATTCATCGCGCTTGTCTGCAGATCTTTTTTTATTTTCTTTTTTCTCCTGCTCTTCTTTTTCATGACTGCCTTCTTTGTACTCGCGCAATAATTTCTTTGCAAGCTTGAGTTGAGGTTTGGAGTGATAAAATTTTGACAATGCATCGTAATCAACATTGTTTTGTGCCGTTATGATCATTGAAAAAAAAGACAGAAAGAATAAAAATGTAAAGATCTTCTTCATGGGGAAAAATTGAATATTAAAGATACGGAATCAGGAAGGATTTTTAAGCGAATGAATTTAAATTAACAGATATCAGAAATCAAACTATCATGAATTTCTACAAATGAATAAATATTTTAAATAAACAATTAAATATGTGTAAATTTAAATATGAAATTGTCTCTGTTCTTAATTCTTAGTATACTTTGTTTTGCCTTGAATGCACAAGTCCAGGTAAAGCCACAGTCAATAAATGCAGGAGGAAAATCATTTCAAAAAGTAAATGCAGGAGTTACATTTACGGTGGGAGAGATTATTGTTAAGCCGATGCAAACCAGTGATGTGATATTGTCTAATGGAATGATCGCATCAGCAGTACCGTTTATTGTTACTAAAGTAGTGAACAACAGGAATGATTTTCAATTTAATCTCTTTCCAAATCCAGCGAGTCAAACGGCTACTTTTAAAATGGAAAGCAGGAATGACCTTCCTGTGTTATTAAAAATTACAGATATACAGGGAAGGGTGGTGATGGAGCAAAACTTACCGCATAGCTTTAATGAATATTCATTTTCAGTAAATAGCTGGACGAAAGGAATGTATATATTGAATGTGTATGGACAACAAGGAGAATCCCTGGGATATATCAAATTTCAAAAACAATAGAGATGAAAAATTTTCTTACACTTTGCATTTTCTTTTTGAGTGCATGTATTTGTCTGGGTCAGGCTCCACAAGCATTTAACTATAGTGCAGTTGTGAGAAACGGGAGCGGTGTTCCCATACCTAATCAAAATGTAAAATTCCGTTTGAGCATTTTACGTGGTACGATCACTGGTCCGAGCGTATATGTAGAAACGCATTCCACTACGACAGATGGCAATGGAATGGTGAATTTAGAGATAGGTCGGGGTACCATAATAAGTGGAGTATTTGCTGCAATTCCATGGAATAACGATGCTTTCTTTTTCCAGGTAGAAGTAGATCCTACCGGAGGCAATGCATTTCAAATGATGGGAACTACCCAGTTTTTAAGTGTTCCATACGCATTGAATGCTAAGTATGCTGAAAGCGTGGCGGCGCAGTTTGGATTGTTTCATGACCAGGACACAGTCTTTACATATAAAAATAATAATCTGAGGCATTTTGGAACAATAAATCCATTCCGCAATTTTATAAAATATTTTGGCGGTAGTCCGGAAGATTTTACATTTCATGTTACTTCAATTCCACTGGGAATTTCTTTTATTCCTTCCTCTGATTTTCATTCTGTCGAAGAGCTGAAAAACAGGTCTGAATTTATAGAATTACCGGTGTTGAATATTTCTTCCGCAGCTGCAAATGGATTTTTTACAATCAATACTGATATTACAACTGCATCAAACCGGGTTACAAATAATAGTTTTGTATTGAACGTGATCGATGATTGTTTTGCTGACAGTAAAATTCCTGATAATGCCTCAGCAACTACATCAGTTGGATTAGTAGGTTGGCTCTGCGGAAATCATGATGCAGTTGATAGTACTGTTGTGACAATAATAAACCCGAATCCGAGCGATTGCGCTTTTAAAGTGAAACTGAATAAATATAACCTCACCTTTGATTGCGCGATCATCCAGGATTCTATATTTATTACAGGAACGGGAAACATCGGACCAATAACAGGTGTCAATTCCACTGTAAATTCTATCGCGATTAATGGTGGATATGGCTATATTTATTCTGATTTGAACGCAAGACCATTTGTTCCGTCATCCATCACTTTGTATTTTAATACAATAATGAATTACACAATTGCCAGCGGATTTTGCGCAAACGGCACATACACTATAAATCTTACCGGGTTAACCGATGCAGAAGGATCTGCAGTATGGGTAGGTTGGTGATGTTTATTGGGCTAACTGATACACCGCGGGGAAATTTCTGCCTTCTCCATCATAATCCAAGCCATAACCGATCACGAATAAATTTGGAATAGAAAATCCTGTGATATCTATTGCAATATCATGCTCAAGGTTCTCAGGCTTGAATAAAAAAGAAACCAATGAAACAGATTGCGGCTGAAGCGTTTCGAGGTACTGCTTAAAAAACAGCATGGTCAATCCTGAATCTACAATGTCTTCCAGGATAATAATATCGCGTCCTTTTATTCTCGCTTCATTTAAACCGAGCTCGATATTAATTTTTCCGGAAGACAGCATACCTTCATAAGAAGTGAGTTTTACAAATTCAATTTCACACGCGGAATTGTATTGTTTTAAAAGATCGGAAGCAAACATGAATGCGCCGCGCAGCACAACAATAAAAACAGGCTTTTTATTTTTAAATTTTTTAAGAAGCTCGTTAGTGATCTCTTTAATGCGTGATTGAATTTCACTTTCGGAAAGATATAACTGGAAGCGTTTGTCTTTGAGTTGGATCGTTTGCACTTAAGGCTGTATTTTCAAAACCTGCCCTAATTTAATGTTTTGATCGGACAAATTATTCCATTCCATGATCTGCGAAAGTGAAATATTATAACGCTTGGAAATGTTGTACATCGTATCTCCTTTAATTACCGTATGAAACGCATTGGTGGATTTAGGGAGTTTGCCATAATCTATCACTGAAGGATAAATGGTTTTTTCTTCCGTTTGCACCACAGGAGATGATTGCGGTGTATTATTTACCGAAGCAGTCATCTCAACATCCGTAATTGTTTTATTTTTTTCTGAGTCCTGTTTTAAGTCTTCAGAAGGTGTTTGCTGTACAGGTGTATTTTGTACAACGGACTCTTCAGGTGATGTGGTTATAGTTTTTAACGGTTCTTCCGCCGGCGGTCTAACAGCAAACGGGGCGTCTACAGCAGCTACCGGTGCTGCTTCCACTTCTTTTTTCAGCACATTTACAGGACGCAGCTTAGGCTTTACTGCAACAGTTCCTTTCAGGTAAAGATTTTCGTTGACCGCAGCTTCTTCTCCTGAAACCATTCGGTTATGCTTTAATAAAGCCGCAAGCCGTATCCCTTTTTTCTGAGAGATGCCCCACATATTATCACCTTCCTGTACAATGTAATCACCTTCACGATTTCTATCTTTTTTTTGTTGAATGAAAAGCGGCTGACCCGGCTTGATCATATTTTCATCCGTGATATCATTATAGAAAAGAAGATCTTGCTTTGAGATATTTAATATGCCGCCGATTAAAGCCAGCGTTTCATTTTGTCCAACCTGCACCGCCTTTCTGCGATTTATTTTAATGATCTTTTGTTCTCCAACAGGTAAAGAACCCGGTACCACCGTTTCAATTTCAACATCAGGTGTTACTTCACTTTTTTTTTCTACGTCTTGCGGCGCATCCGTTGATATACTATCCATATCCATGAAATCCAGGTCTTCCTGTTTGCCTGCAATTACGGGCTGTGTGACAGCATTCACATAAGCAGGCTGTCCGCCATTGTCAAAAAGATTCAATTGAAAATCCTCAATAGTTTTGATCAGGATATCAGGATATTTGGGATTCGTTGCGTAGCCCGCTTTTTTTAATCCGTATGCCCAACTCTTATAATCTGTTTTATCCAGTTCAAATAATTGAGCATATCGCGGACGGTTAACGAGAAAGTTGGTGTGGTCTTTATAAGAATCTTCTGCTTTGTCATACACTCTGAAGCATTCATCAGGCGAATCATCAGTATATTTAAAAGTTTTCCCGGTCCAGTTCTCATGACATTTAATACCGAAATGATTGTTGGTGTTTATAGCGAGATAACTTTTACCCAAACCGCTTTCGTGAATTCCCTGTGCTAAAGTTATGCTTGCAGGAATCCCGGAACGATTCATTTCTTCGATCGCGACATCTTTGTATTGTTGAATGTAAACTCTCGTTGCTACAGTATCGATCCGCTGCGCCCATGCAGCTAATGACAGCATCGAAATTAAAAGGGTAATCTGGTATCGTATATTTTTCATATTATTTTTTTCTGATCATCATTATGCCGTCCCGTATGGAGATAATAACGTTATCTACGCGATTATCTTGTTGGACCCTGGTGTTAAATTCCGCTAATTTTTGTGTGTCCTTATCTTTTTGTTCCTGTATGATTTTCCCGCTCCATAAAACATTGTCTGCTAAAATAAATCCGCCGCTTCTTACCTTATCAAAAACGAGATCATAATACAAGCTGTAATTCTGTTTATCTGCATCGATAAAAACGAGATCAAACGTTTCGTTTAATTTCTGAATTTCCTCTCTTGCATCCCCGATGATCTGAATGATCTTCTTTTGCAATCCTGCTTTTTCAATATATGTTTTCACTAAATCTTCCAGTTCTTCGTTGATATCGATCGTAAATAATTTTCCTTCTTTCGTTAATCCTTCTGCTAAACAAATTGCTGCATAACCTGTATATGTGCCGATCTCCAGCACACGTTCAGGTTTGATCATCTGCGAAATAAACTTCAGGAATTGTCCCTGCACTTTTCCGCTCAGCATTTGCGGCATCAATATATCTGCGTCTGTTTTCCTGTGCAATGCCGCAAGCACTTCCGGTTCATCAGTAGAATGACGCTCAATATATTTTTCTATTTCTTCAGAAACTAAATTCATTTCCCCAATTTGAAAATTTGAAGATGAGTTAATTTGAAAATTGTTTCTAATCGTATCATTTTCAAATTTTCAAATCTTCAAATTGTGTTATTCCATTTCAATGAGCAGCTGATTTTTTTCTACTGCATCCTTCTTCTTTACATTTATATTTTTAACCACTCCATTCCCGCTCGCTTTTATAATATTTTCCATCTTCATCGCTTCCAGTATCAGGAGGTTATCCCCTTTATTTATTGACTGTCCCGCTTCCACCAGAATTTCCAGCACCAATCCGGGCATAGGCGCTTTTACATGATCCATTTTTTCATTAGAGGCAACCGACATTCCCATTTTATCCAGCAAAATATCCAGTTCTGTTTGCAGGTTCAGATCGTAAATATTATTATTCACCCTGATCGAAAATCGTTTCAGGTTGTAATCCGCATGGATCACTTCCATATTATACGATTTATGATTCTGAAGAATGTGAAATTTGTTATCAAGCAATTTTACAAGGTCGATATCTGTGCTCTTTCCGTCGATCTTTATTTTATTATTCTCTAATTCAATTTCATGCGATTTATCATCCTTATAAAAAACTTTGTACTTCATTTCAGGTTTATTATAGCACGATATTAAGTAATTAGCCTTTATTGATTACCTTTACTTTTTCAAACGATGTTAATAAGTCTTCATGCGCAATACAAGTTTATTCGTACTTATTTTATTGATTTTCACGTCCTTACAAGCTGAATGCCCCAGGAAAAAAGGTAAAAAAAAGATCTCGAAACAATTAGATGAAGTAGTGATCACCCCTCAGAATTTCATCACCTCTTATAAAGCTTCCTATCGCAAATTTTTTGACCTGGAACACACAAAACTAACCATCAAACCGGTTTTTAAAGAGAAGAAACTATACGGGTTAGCAGAAATTACTTTAAAGCCTCATTTTTATGATCAGAACGAATTGATTCTGGATGCGAAATGGATGAAAATTAATTCAGTGGAATTAAAAACTCCGGCGGGAAATAAAAAGCTGAATTATACTTATGACACTTTAAAACTAAAGATTGATCTTGGGAAAACTTTCACAAGAAATGATGATGTGAATGTATTGATCGATTATGTAGCACAGCCTTATATGGAAGACAGTGCACAGGTAGAAGACGGTCGCGGAATGTATTTTATTGATGTGGAAGATAAAAATCCATACAAGCCGCCACATTTATGGACGCAGGGAGAAGAAGAATCGAATTCATGCTGGTTCCCGACACTGGATGCGACCAACCAGAAAACAACGGAAGAAATTTTTGTTACGATAGATAATAACCTGGTGTCGTTATCGAACGGATTGCTGTTGGATACAAAGAATAATGCTGACGGAACGAAAACAGATCATTGGAAGCAGGATAAGCTGCATGCGCCATACCTGTTTTTTCTTGCAGTCGGCGATTATTACAAGTATGTAGATAAATGGCGCGATAAAGAGGTTTCTGCTTATACATTTCCTAAGTATAAAGATGCCGTCGGGGAAGTTTTTAAAAGCTTACCGGAGATGATGGAATTTTTCTCAAAAAAGCTCGGCGTGGATTTTGTATGGGATAAGCTGGCAAATATCATGGCTTATGATTATACAGCTGGCGCGATGGAAAATACTTCAGCAATTATTTACTATGAAAAACTTTTATGCTATCACCAGCAACTGATCGATGATAATTTTGACTGGATCGTTTCGCACGAATTATTTCATCAGTGGTTTGGAGATCTTGTAACTACAGAATCCTGGGCGAACCTTACCCTGAATGAATCCATGGCGGACTACTCGGAATATTTATGGATGGAATATAAATATGGAAAGGATGAAGCAGATGCGTATAACCTTAATTCCCGCGGAAAATATATTCACAGCTCTAAGTTTAAAAATGAACCGATCATCAATTACTACTATGATAAGCCCCAGGATGAATTTGACGATATCAGGTACGAAAAAGGAGGACGCGTTTTACACATGCTTCGCAATTATATTGGTGATGAAGCATTTTTCAAATCGCTGAATAAATATTTAGTGGATAATAAATTTAAGAGCGCGGAACTGTCCGATCTGCGCAAAGCATTTGAAGAAGTAACAGGAGAAGATCTTAACTGGTTCTTTAACCAGTGGTGGCTGAATAAAGGTCATCCTATCCTGGATATTACACATAAGTATAATGAAAAAAATGAAACCATTGAATTAACTGTCCGGCAAACGCAAACCGATGCAGAAGCCCCAACTTTCCGCATTCCCACGAAGGTGGATATTTATATCAACGGAAAAAAAGAAACTAAATCTATTGATGTTACAGATCGTGTGATGACATTTTATTTTCCTGCAGCTTCCGCGCCGCAGCTGGTTAATTTTGATGCGGATAAAGTTTTATTGTGTGAAAAAACAGAAGACCTTAGTGAAGCCGAAAACATATTTAAATTCTATAATGCGCCTTTGTATGAAGATAGGCTGGAAGCACTTGATGCCCTTACATACAGGCAAAAAGATAACCCTGCCGTTCAAGGTGTATTTCTAAAAGCATTACAGGATAAAAACTGGAACCTGCGAATAGAGGCTATTGCAGATATCGATGCGGATAAATATGCAGACAGAACACAGGTTTCCCTGGCGATACAAAAAATTATAAATACCGACGGCAGGTCGCAGGTGCGGGAAAAGGCAGTGAATAAAATTGCCAAGATCGAAAAAGATAAAAGCGCGGGCATTCTTGAAAATGTGATCAACAAAGATTCTTCTTACATTACGATTGCTGCAGCATTGAACAATCTTCATACTTACAATAAAAATAAGTCATACGACTATGCTGTTAAATTATCTTCCATGGAAAGCACGGAGATCATGGCGATCATCGGCAAGATATTTAAAGATACAACAGCGGACAATCTTGAATTTTATAAGAAGGCGATCTGGTTGAATACTGCGAGAACTTTTTATTCGAATTTTAAATCTATCGGTGAATATTTAGAAATTGCTGACACCGGAATTTTACAAAAGGGAGTTATGTTTTTGAAAGATATTTACCAGTATGAAGAATCCAGCTACAACACACTTGGAGCAAAACAGGTAATAAAAAATTTAAAATATTACTTTGAGGACAAGGCGAAGAAAGACAAACAGGCGGATATAAAGCTGCAGATTGTAAATAAGATCGCTTTTGATCTGTTCAATTAATCCTTTTCCTAAATAATATGTATCTGTGCAAACTGCTCGCTGTATAAATAATCTGATACGGCGAGTTGAAGTAAAATAAATTCCGCTTCCGGTTTTGCTATCCCCCGTGCAATGGTTACCATTTTATTTGAGGTGTCGAATTTGATCACCGTTCTTTGTTCATCGATCCAGTTGCCATTCCGGTTTGCCTGGTAAATTTCCACATCCGTGCGGATATTGGAGATATCTCTCACATCATAAAAATTTCTCCGGTAAAAAAATACAAGCGGTTTATCTGTGATAAAAAATTCTTTATTGACGATGATCCGCTCTCTTCCAAAAAACAACCAGATAAAAAAACTTGCTCCGCCCATGCCCAGCGCAAACCATCCCATAATGGAAATGATCAAACCTGCTTTTAACCAAAAGTGATGAATATGTAAGGTGAGCCTTACTAAAAAGTACAAGGCAAAGATCCATCCTAATGCAGCGATGATCATGGCGATCAGCGCCTTTGTATTTTTCTTTAATGGAATGCGTATCTCGAGCAGCTTTTTCTTATTAAAAACTTTCACCCGGTTTCGATATGGTTTATTTTCCTGCATCTCCTTGTGAAGATAAAAAGATTTTTAACGCAAATAGTTGTAAGTAGAGAGGTGTAAGTAGTAAGATATCTTTAACTTTACTTTCTTACACTTATTACTCACGACTTACGACTCATCAATGAAGCTACAATTTCCGGAAGGATTTATTTGGGGAACATCAACCGCGGCATACCAGATCGAAACCGCGTCTGAAAATACATGGAAGGGATTGAAATGTCTGGATGGCACTACTTTCGATAAATGTTCGCAGCATGATCTTCACCGCGAGGAAGATCTCGAATATATTTGCCAGCTCAGCAACGGATATCGCATGAGCCACGATTGGGCAAAATTACAGAAGGCTCCGTTTGCAGCATTTGAAACAAAGGAAGTAGAAGCTTACCTGAAATTTATGCAGGAGCTGAAAAATCGCGGGATACATATCATGCTGGTCCTGCATCACTTTACCAACCCTTTATGGTTTGAGAAAGAAGGTGGGTGGGAGAAAGAAGGCAACCGGAAAATGTGGCTCGATTTTGTACAGAAAACTGTAGATACATTCGGGCATTTAGTGGATACATGGAATACATTCAACGAGCCGAACGTATATATTTCCAATGGCTGGCTCACCGGCGGTTTTCCTCCTTATAAAAAAGGAAGATTATTTTTAGCGAGAAAAGTATTGAAAGAGATCGGCAGGGCGCACAATGAAGCATACGATATCATCAAGAATAAATCCAACGCACCAATTGGCATTTCTCATAACACGGTGAAATTTGTGGGCGAAATTTTTCCGGGACAAATACTGGCGAAGATATTTGACTGGTGGTTTATGGAATATTGTCACAATCATTTTTTGAAACAGGATTTCCAGGGGTTGAGTTATTATGCGAAGATGCCTTTTCGTCCGCTGCCGTTGGATAATATTTACAGTCCGGGCAAGCTGGAAAAATTGGGAAGAAGAACAGACCTGATGTGGGAATATGATCCGAAAGGGTTTTACGAAGTTTTTCATCGTTACTGGAAAAAAACGAAGAAGCCGATCATTATTACGGAAAGCGGAATATGTACGCACGACCCTAAAGTGCGGATAGAAAGTATTAAAGAATATTTGGGATGGGTGCACCAGGCGCAGCAGGATGGTATAGATATTCGCGGGTATTTTCACTGGAGCACAATTGATAATCACGAATGGAATTTGGGGCAATACTATAAGTTCGGTTTAGTAAGTGTTGATTTTGAAACCGGCAAGCGAACGATGACTGAAGCAGGAACATTTATGGGAGAAGTAGCGAATAACAACAGCGTGGAGGTTTAAATTATTCATCAAATATTTCTCATAAAATTTCTTTCTGCTTATCTTCGTTTATAAATGAATTCTTCACGAACTAATTAAATATCATGCGAGTCTTATCTTCTAAAATTGCATTAATGGTGCTGATCATATTATTTGCAATAAATAATTATGCTGCGAAAAATCCTCCTCCTAAAACAGAGAAAAAACCTATACTCAATACGCGCAAGACAAATCCAAATTTCGATCCGAATAAAGGCATACTTGGAAAGCCGAAAGAAGAACGTGTGATCAAACGAAACCGCGATGAGCCTATAATAAAGAATAGGAGATATGAGCCGAAGCGTTTGCAAAAATAAATTAATTATTTCTTGAGAATTCTTTTTCGAATCCTGCTTAAAGAAACCGGCGTAACACCGATGTAAGAAGCAATATATTGAAGTGGTACGCGATTCAGTAAGTTCGGTGTTTCATGTATGAGCCGCATATATCTTTCTTCAGGTGTATCCAGTAAATAAGAAGTGATGCGCTGCTGTAAAAATGCGAGATAATATTCAAGGATCAATCTGCCCACACGTTCAAATTTCGGACTTTTGTCATACAAGCTCTCAAGATCTTTATAATCGATAATAAAAAGTTCGCTTTCTTCGATTGCCTGTATCGTTTGCGTGCAAGGCTGCTTCAGGATATTCGATTCAAAGCTTCCGATCAGTCCGTTCTCAAATGCAAGCAGGCAGGTGATCTCATTATCATTTTTCTCATAAAAAAAACGAAAGCCGCCTCTTAAAATAAACGCGATCTTGGTATTGACCTGGTTAGCTGTAATAAAATTCTCACCTTTTTTATAAGATTTTAGCGAGCCATATTGAATAAGCGTAGACCATTCTTTCGGTGTAAGAAATGTGATATCGTAATGTTTTAAAACACGTTGCGCGGTAGGAATAATTTCCATCAGGTCCATACGTGAAGATAGCGAAACCTGCAGGGTTTTCAAACCCTATCTCTTAAAATTGCTCGGTCTCGAGCGCAAAGTACAATATCAATTTATAGCCTTCCTTTGTTCGAAAATTAGCAGTTCCTAAAAATAATCCGTCATCGATCTTTTTAAGGTCATCGCGTATTTGCCTGATAAACCACGGATTCCCCGGGAGGTCGTAATTCAGCGAAAAGACATCATTATCTCCATCAATCAGAGAATTTATAATTCCGGTTTCAAAATGGAACATGGTTTGTTTCGTTGGCCACAGTTCAATAAGATTAATTCCTTTTCCTTCATTTTTATTTACAAGATCGAATTGTTTTCCTTTCCAGGGCAGGAATGGAATATTCGTTAGGTATACACCAAGTGGATTTTGCAAATGCGCAATGCCGGATAATACTTTGCCGCGTGTGGGACCCTGAATTTCTTCCATTGCAGGAGTTTGCCCGGAAAGAAATAAAGTTTCCAGTTCCTGTTTTGTTTTTCCCATCAACGCATCTAATCGGTATTGTTTCAATGGATATTTTCCCTGTAAGAATGAAATGGACGGCACGTTCATAAAATTGCTTTAGAAAGTAAATGTATAGATTTGAAATAATTATACCTATTACAACAGATAAATTATTTTAAAGAAAACTTTACAATAGATAATTACCGGTTGAGGTTTGGGTTTTGCAATTCAATGCCGGGAACAGGAGATGGGTTTAAGTGTTGCTTGAAAAGATCCTGAAGGAAAATATAACCTGCATACAATTCAAATTCGTTGCGGACAACTATCTGCGGATGCAGGTAAAGCAGAACGCGTTTCCATTTTTTATTGTCATGTGTTTCTGTCAGGTCAATATATTCTTCAAACTGGTATTTATGGATCGTTACACCGGATAACATCAACTCCATTTTCTCGGGATGGAATTCAACAATGTAGTATAATCCTTCAATGTCAAAATCCTGTATCTGCAAATGATGAACGCCCTTTACACAATCCGATTTTGCATACATGCTGCCCATGTAAAAATAAGGATAGAATAATTCTTTATAGGGAAGGTTGAAAATGTCGAGCCAATTTTTCGCGACCTTCATTCGTTCATTAAAGAAATCATTTACTTTTATTTTCTTTTCTCTCTTATCAAAGGAGATCCATCGCTTCGTGTACCAGTCATAAAATTCGAATGCTTCCGCGAGGCGCAGCTTGTAATTAAATTGGGACGGTTCATACGCAACATAACCGGGATAATAATATTTCAATGCCATCGATTTTGCATATTCCATTTCCAAAAGCATAGTATAGATGCCGACGCTGAACTTAGTATACTGCTGATCAAAAATTCCAATAATGCTCGCCATGCTGTTAATACCCACATCAAAAAAACTGAAACCGATCAGTTTCCCATTGTCGTAAATATTTATTTCAAGCTTGTTAAAAATATTTTTATTGTAATTGTCGTACATGAATCCGGAAAGGCTTGAAGACGCATTGCCTTTAAAACGCTTTCGGTGTTCTTTATAAAGAATTTCTTTTTCTATGGTGATATTGAATGGTTGGATCTGGTAAGTAAACCTGGCGTTGTTTTTACGTACGAGTTTCTGCAATCTCCTCGAA
>JAQBNI010000155.1 GCA_028288625.1 Bacteroidota bacterium
TGCGTTGAGAAAAATTGTAACTGCTCATGAGTTTGATTCATTAGGTGAAGATTTTGAAAAAAAAGAACACAATATGTTTGGTGCTGACGGATTTGAAATGATGATCGATAAAGTCGCAGCAATTGAACAGCAGCTGGGTATTTATGATCTTTCTAAATTTACACCGCAAGTATAGTTATAGATTCCATCGCTTTAAGCGATGGAATCTATCATTACAATTTCAACAACAATGTAATGAGAAATTTAATTTTAATGTTCATATTGTTTACTATGGCAGCTTTAAAACCTGGGGATAAAAAGGATTTGCTGATCACATTTACAAATATCAATAGTCCGGGGCTGATCTATTTTGGAATGTATAAACGAAGCGATGCATTTCCAAAAGCGAATTCAGGCAAACCTTATATTGCTGATCCAGGAACAAAGAATTCCGTTACGGTTAAAATATCTGATATTGAATACGGAGAATATGCTGTAGCACTTTTTCAGGATTTAAACGGAGATGGAAAAATGAATACTAAAATATTTGGAATTCCTGCGGAACCATTTGGTTTTTCAAACAATATAAAGCCCCGGTTTTCCGCACCCAAATTTGATAAGTGTAAATTCAATTATAGCGAAACAAATTATTCGATTTCTATAAAACTGATCACTATGTAAGATGAGGTGATGAGGAAATGGGATAATGAGGTGGTTTTTCCTAAATATTCATCGTCTAATTGTACAATTATCTAATTGCCTCATCAACTAATTATCTAATTTCTTCATGTGTTGACATTAATCAAAAGATTTCATTGACAAATAGCAATAAGATGTTTTTCCCGTCTTTTTATCGCCCTAATTTATAATTTGCCTACCTGTTTTCCGTTATATTTAAAGAGCCGTTACAAATTCTTTACCTTATAAAATTATAGCATGAAAAAAGTGATGATCAATATCCTGGCAGTGAGTTTATTTACACTCCTTGCTGCTTTTACTTCACCGGAAAAGAAAAACCTTTGCGTTACGGTGACCAATATACAAGGTAAGGGACTCATCAGATCCGGTGTGTACCGACCCACTGATAAATTTTTAAAATATACACCAATCGGGTACATTGCTGATCCTAAAGGGCAAAATTCTGTAACGATCAATATATCTGATCTGCCTTACGGCGAATATGCTATTGTGCTTTTCCACGATAAAGATGGCAACGGTATACTCAATCAAAAGATCTTCGGAATTCCTACTGAACCTTTTGCATTCTCAAATAATGTCCGTCCTAAATTATCTGCACCGAAATGGGATAAATGTAAATTCACATATAGCCCGGACAAAAATTGCATTACCATAAAGCTTGATGATTTTTAAGTGATGAATGCGATAGATAGCTGTATATCATCTTTATATACCTCTTTATTCCCATATAATGTTATATTTGCAAACGTGGTTACCACAATTTTCTTCATTGTAATTTTGAACTCTTGAACTTTAAAGAATTTGGCTTTGATGAGCGTTTGTTAGAAGGCATTGAAGCCATGAATTACAACGCAGCAACTCCTGTACAGGAAAAAGTGATCCCGATCATTCGAGAAGGAAAAGACCTGATTGCATCCGCTCAAACCGGGACAGGTAAAACAGCAGCTTTTTTATTACCTATTATAAATGAACTGATCACGGCGGAAAAACACGAAGACGATGTAAACGCCATTGTGATTGTTCCCACCCGTGAACTAGCTATCCAGATCGCGCAAAATCTCGAAGCCTTTTCTTACTTCACTCCTATCAGTTCTATTGCCGTTTATGGCGGCGGTGATGGCTCCTCTTTTGAAGCAGAAAAAAATGCATTGTCCAGAGGTGTAGATATTGTGATCTGTACACCTGGAAGAATGATCAGTCATCTTCAGTCGGGGTATGTGAAGCTAAAAGGGTTGAAACACCTGATCCTTGATGAAGCCGATCGCATGCTGGATATGGGTTTTTATGAAGATATTATGCGCATCATATCTTTCTTACCTGTAGAAAGGCAAACCTTGTTATTTTCTGCTACAATGCCGCCGAAAATGCGACAGATGGCTTTAAAAATATTGAAGGATCCTGAGCAGATCAATATTTCCATTTCAAAACCGCCTGAAAAGATCATTCAGAAAGCTTATATCGTTTATGAGCCTCAAAAAATTCCGCTTGTAAAATATCTTCTTAAAGATGTCAATTTTAAAAAAATTGTCGTGTTTTGTTCCAGGAAGGAAAGCGTGAAAAACTTAAGCCGTGAATTAAATAAATCAGGCATTAAAAATGAGGAGATCCACTCGAATCTTGAACAGGCTGAACGCGGCAATGTAATGCTGAACTTCAGGAATGGGAAAACGCATATCCTGGTGGCTACAGATATTTTATCGCGCGGAATAGATATTGAAGATATCGACCTCGTGATCAATTATGATGTTCCGCATGATGGAGAAGATTATGTGCATCGTATTGGCAGAACAGCACGTGCCGAAACAGACGGCACCGCCATAACACTGGTGAGCGAAGCCGAGCAAGGAAAATTATTAGTGATCGAACAACTACTTGGACACCCAGTCCCAAAGGCTATATTACCCGAAAATTTTGGACCGACACCGGCATATACGCCCGGAAAAAAAATGTTTAAACCTTCCTCTAAAAGACCATCCTTCAGAAAATCAGGTCCTTCAAGACCCCGGTAAATCTTTACTTAAATTCAATACAGCATAATTAACGGATGTGTAAATTTTAACATACACATCCTCAAAATAGTATTATATTTAATAAGCTGTAAATTGATTTAAATCACTTCCCAACTAAGGGATTTAAAAATTGATGGATGAATAAACTTTACAAGACTACTTTATTTGTTTTGGTATGGATGTTAATTAGCGAATGCGCAATGGCATCTTCACAAAGCATTTGCAACTGGCAATCCCGGGCACCATTTGTAAATTTCTGGGATAGCTGCAGCGCAAGCAATAAATCTCTCAACGGATATATTTATTTCGGAAGTAATCTCCTTCCCTGTTTTAAATTTCAATGGACAGTCAATGGAATAAATGCAGGAACGAGTCGCGCATTTTCATATCCCATTACACAAAATGGCACTTACAATGTTTGCGTATCCGTAATTGATACGTGCAATAATTGTGACACTTCATTTTGCAGCGTAAGAACAATAACCTGCATAGGCGGAACAACAACGCATTGCAACTGGGGTAATTTATTCACCATGTTCTGGGATAGCTGTACCGCTACTAATAAAGCCGTTTATGGTTATGCCACTTTAAATAGTTGCTGGAAATATCAATGGAAGGTAAATGGAGTGAATGCCGGCACCACACGGACTTTAACTTACCCCGTCACTCAAAATGGTTCTTACAATGTTTGCTTAACTGTAAGTGACACCTGCTCGCATTGCGATACCACCATTTGCAGCATGAGGGGAATAACCTGCATTTCAAATACTCATCATTGTAATTGGGCAAATCTTGGTACTTCTTTTTTTGATACCTGTAATGCACCCAATCTCCGGTATTCTGTAAATGGATATTCAACTTTAAACAGCTGCTGGAAATATCAATGGAGAGTGAATGGCGTGAATGCAGGTACAGGACGTATATTACATTATCCGGTTACACAAAACGGAACTTACAACGTTTGCTTAACTGTAATCGATACATGCAACAACTGTGATACTTCTATTTGCAGCGTAAGAACGATCACATGCATTCCAGCTATTTCACATTGCAACTGGACAAATAATCTTTTCACTTCTTTCTGGGATAGCTGCACCGCTACTAATAAAACCATTTATGGTTACGCTTCACTAAATAGTTGCTGGAAATACCAATGGAAAGTAAATGGAGTGAATGCAGGTACAACGCGCACGTTGGTATATCAGCTTGTACAAAACGGAACCTACAATGTTTGCTTAACTGTAACAGATACCTGCACACACTGCGACACGACCATTTGCAGTGTAAGAGGAATTACATGTATTCCCAACACTCCGCATTGCAATTGGGCAAATCTTTTCACTTCATTTTTTGACACCTGTAATGCTCCGAATCTCCGGTATTCTGTTAATGGTTATTCAACTTTGAATAGTTGCTGGAAATATCAATGGAAAGTGAATGGAGTAAATGCCGGTACCGGGCGTACATTACATTACCCGGTCACACAAAACGGCACCTACAATGTTTGCTTAACTGTGATCGATACCTGCAACAATTGTGATACATCCATCTGCAGTATCAGAACTATAACATGTATACCAACAATTCAGCATTGCAACTGGACAAACCTCATTACAACTTATTGGGATACATGTACGGCAACAAAAAAATCTGTAAGCGCTTATGTTACTTTTAATGCTTGTTACAAATATCAATGGAAGGTAAACGGCGTAAATGCAGGAACAGATCGCATACTGCATTATCCGGTTCAACAGAACGGAACGTACAATGTTTGTTTAACTGTAATTGATACGTGCGCACATTGCGATACCACGATCTGCAGTGCGAGAATACTCTCGTATACTTTCCCTTGCAACTGGAGCAATGTCAACACTGCATTCTGGGATACGTGCGATATTAAAAAGTCACTGAACGGTTACATTGCGTTACCCAATACCTCTTTAGGTTGTTATAAATTTCAATGGAAAGTAAACGGTCAAATCGTAAGCACTGCACGAATACTTCATTATCCTGTTACACAAAACGGAACTTATGTTGTATGTGTAAGTGTAACAGATACCTGTAATCATTGCGATACAACGATCTGCAGTACGAGAATATTAAATTGCGTTCCTGCACCTTGTAACTGGAGCACACGACATTTAAATACGGCTTTCTGGGATTCATGCACAGGAACCAGGAGATCGGTAAATGCATACGCAGTGTTTCAAAATACAGCGGCAGGCTGTTATAAATATTTATGGAAGGTAAACGGCGCTATTGCTGGCACAACAAACATGCTGCATTATACGGTTTTACAAAATGGAACTTACGTTGTTTGTCTCACTGTAATTGATACATGTAACCATTGCGATACGACCATTTGCAGCACAAGAGTATTGACTTGCACAACTCCTGTTTGCAACTGGAGCAACAGGCATCCTTATACCAGTTTCTGGGATACGTGTACATCAACAAAAAAATCAGTGAATGGATATATTGCATTCAACAGCAGCATCAGCTGTTTAAAATTCCAGTGGACAATAAATGGAGTGGTTGTTAGTCACGACCCGATATTGCACTATCCGGTTACACAAAACGGAACATACCATGTTTGTGTAATTGTAACAGATACCTGCGATCATTGCGACACTTCATTCTGCAGTACAAGAATTTTGAACTGTGTTCCCGTTACCTGTAGCTGGAGCAACGTAAACCCTGTCGTTAGATTATGGGATACGTGTACTGCAGATCATAAATCGCTTAACGGCTATGTCTATGCAACAACAATCGGAAACAATTGCTATAAATACCAATGGAAAGTAAACGGAAATGTAGTCGGAACAGGAGTTAATTTCCATTATACGGTTACACAAAACGGAACTTACAGTGTTTGTGTTACGGTGATCGATACCTGCGGACATTGTGATACCAGCCTATGCAGTACACGCATCATAAATTGTGTGATCAACAACGTATGCAACTGGAGCGGCAGGCACCCGTATGTACAATTCAGGGATAGTTGCTCTTCAAGCTACAAATCATTAAATGGTTATATCGGGTTTGTAAGCGGCATTTATAATTGTTATAAATTCCAGTGGACAGTGAATGGACAGATCGTAGGCACAAGCCGCTGGCTTACTTATCCGGTAACGCAAAACGGTACATACAATGTGTGCGTTACGGTAATAGACAGCTGTGATCATTGCGACACCAGTTTCTGTAGTGTACGAGTTATCAATTGCAGCAACACGCCTCACTGCAACTGGAGCACCCGTCATCCTTATACGTTATTTACAGACAGTTGTACTACAAGAGGAAAATCTGTGAATGGTTATATTGCATTCAACAGCAGTTACAGTTGTTTAAAATTCCAATGGAAAGTAAATGGTCACCTTGCGGGAACAGATCGCTGGATGCACTACTCCGTGACGGAAAACGGAACGTATAATGTTTGCGTCACAGTAACGGATACCTGCGATCATTGTGATACCACATTCTGCAGTGTACGAATTATTAACTGTCCGACTCCATGCATATGGAGCAGCACACAACCTCATATTTATTTCTGGGACAGCTGTTACACAAGCGCGCTACACACTGCTTCCTTAAACGCTTATATTTCTCCAAATACTATTTCACTTCCTTGCTTCAAATACATATGGAAAGTAAATGGTGTGATTGTGGGAACAGGTCGGATACTGCATTACCCGGTTTTAGAAAACGGCACCTACAATGTTTGTGTAAGTATTATTGATTCCTGTAATCATTGCGATACTAGTTTCTGCACTGTGCGGGAGTTTACCTGTGCAAGATTCGCCAAACAACAAATACCGGTGATCTATGAATTGCAGGTCTATCCGAATCCTTCGCATGGATCAGTGAATTTATTCTGGTCGGGAGAAAGCACGCCTTATACAATAACTGATATCACGGGAGCAGTGGTGGGAAGTGGTGAATTGTTCCAGGGTAACCAGTTAATTGACATGAGTACACTTTCCGGAGGAATTTATATACTTCATGTACAAAGTAAAACAACAATACTGACTAAGAAAATTTCGCTGGAAAACTGAGGTTATTTTATTAAATAAATACCGTCGTCTTCAATACGGATCCTTTTAAGCTTATATAAAGTGCCCACTGCATTTTTAAATGCTTTCTTGCTCATTTTTAATTCGTGGTGAATTTCCTCGGGAGTACTTTTGTCATTAAGCTTAAGAGCGCCGTTATTTGTTTTTAATTTATCGAGGATAATATTTGTATTGATATCGATAACATTTCTGAATCCCTGTGGATACAAGCTTACATCGATCTTACCGTCATCACGTATCTTCTTTACATATCCGGTGATGCGCTGCCCTTCTTCTAATGGTTCATAGACTTCATTATGATAAAGCATTCCTTCATCCTTTCCATTCACCAATACTTGAATACCAATATCAGTTGGATATCCAACGATCAGCTCTACCTTATCTCCTGCTTTCATTTCTAAAAATTATTTCTTCAAAATTACATGATTAAATGAAATGAAGGTCTCGATTTTTTATATTTATATAGATTCTGATATTATGAAAAGAACAAAATGGACAGACCGTAAATTTACATTCGATTTTCCTGAAGGATGGATGCCCGATATTTTAGAACGGCTGAGAGGCACCCCTCCAAGGCTCTATGCGATAACAAAAGATCTTTCCGAACAACAATTACAATTTAAACCAGACGGTAAATGGAGTATTAAACAACACATTGGACATTTATGTGACCTGGAAGAATTGCATGAGGGAAGAATAGATGATTTTATTGCAGGTAAAGAAATTCTGCGTGCTGCAGATATGAGCAATGCAAAAACAAATACTGCCGGGCATGATCAAAAAGATATTTCCATACTGCTTACAAATTTTGTACATAAGCGAACAATATTCGTGCAGAGACTTGAAAATTTGGAGGATAATATCCAACTGTCAAAGGCGATCCATCCGCGTTTGAATGTATCAATGCGTCCTGTGGATGTAGCTTATTTTACTGCTGAACACGATGATCATCATCTGGCAGACATTCGTGAAATCTTAAATCTTCTTATGAAAAACTGATCGTCCGAACAATTACGGGATAATAAATGTTTATCCTTAATATGACGAAAAGAAAAAAGAAAAATAAACATACCGCGGGTCCTCTGCGGGAAAGGATATTCCGTGCAGCAATTCTTACTATTGTAATTGTCTTCCTTCTTTTTAGTGTTACACAGCTGGCGTTTGTATTTTACTTTAATAATAAGATAAAGAATTACCTGGTTACGGAGTTATACAAACAAACGAAGGGAGAATACAAACTATCAATTAAAACATTTAAAACCAATCTTTTTAATCAATCCGTTTATATAACAGACGCCGTGTTTATACCGGACAAATCTGTTAACCCTGATAAGCCCAAGTATTATGCATCTGCTGAAAAGATCAGCCTGGTTGATTTTAAACTATTCGCATATCTCTTCCATAAAGACCTTATTTTTGATGAATTAAGATTTGACACACCGACGGGGAAAATTTATCGCAATAAAAAGTCACAACAAAAGAAATCGTCTTCTAAAAAATATACGAGCTATCAGATGATAAAAAAATCTCTGCATTCATTAACGATTAAAGAAATTGTAATAAAGAATGCGGATATTAATTTCTATGAAGACACCGGCGATGTACTTCCCTCTTTAAAAAGCAAGGACAATCTTTTAAAAATTTCGAACCTGCGGATCAACAAAGAATCAGACCGGTCTCAACGATGGTTTATAACGGATAAAGTTACTTTTACGCTTAACAGATTCTCATATCTGCCTAAGAATATGCTGTATACTTTCCGGGTAAAAAAACTGGTTGCTACTTCACCTGATTCTACATTAGTAATTGATTCTATACAGATGATACCGAATTACAACAAGCAGGAATTCGGATACAAGGCGGGGAAACAAACAGACCGCATGGATATATCCGTGCGCAAAGCATCGTTCAGCAAAATGAATATTCAATTATTTTTAGAACGGAATTCATTTATTGCGCGGAGCTTAAAGGCAGACCGCTTATTACTGGAAGCCTACCGCGATAAAAATGTAGAGCCAAAACCCAAGCGTGCAAAAGCGGTACAGGAATTAATTAAAAGCATCCCTGCTTATTTAAGGATTGATACTATCCATGTCACAAATTCTATCATCACCTATCTCGAAGTTCCGAAAGGCGCAACTTTACCCGGAAAGGTATTCTTTTCTAAAGTTAATACAACACTCACCGGGGCAACAAATGATAAAAGTGCGATTACACACAACAGCTTTTTAACCATGAACGGTACTGCACTGCTGATGGGTAAAGGATACATGCTTGCACATTATGATTTTCCGATGGAGACGGATAGCATGGTGTTCGACTGTTCCGGCAAGCTTACCAATTTCAAATTACCGGATATTAATCCTACGATTGAACCGTTAGCTTATATGACGATAAAAGGCGGTGAAGTAGATACTTTAATTTTTAATTTTCATGCCAATGAAAAAGAATCAAAAGGAAAGATGGAAGTTCGATACCATGACCTGGATGTAAAACTCCTGAAAAATAATGATGTCAAAAACAGTAAAATAAAAAATTTTCTTACACTCCCCTCTAAGCGTATTCTTGTGGTATTAATTGTAAAACATAACAACCCGACGAAGGATAAAGATGTCCGTATCACAGAAATAGAGTATCCGCGCAACCCGCAAAAATTTATTTTTAATTATACCTGGAGGTCTATTCTTAGTGGCGTAAAACCTGCCATGGGCGTGCCAGGAAAAACGAAGAAGATCAAAGAGCCTCCGCCTAAGTAAATGCATTCTATTATCATGACGTGAATATTAAAAACCGGGAAACGGAAAATATTTTATTAACAACAGAAAATAAACATTATTAGACACTGCTGAAAGTATGAGCATACGCATTGCATTCTTAAAATTACTTTTCGAAGGATCTAAAAAGGATCTTATCCCCCATGAGAAAAAAAATAACATGGATGGCAGCATGACGATATTGAACAACCAGAATTTATTGATGGCAAGCGCATTCGAAAATGAAAGGTAGATACATAGAGATGCAAGGAAAAACATAAGCGCCGTAAATATAAATGTACCCCGTATTCCCAGAAGCATACTCAAAGTAGTGACGCCATCTTTTTTATCAGCCTCGTGCTGGTAGATTTGGGTGAGCGGATAAATAGTTCCGATAAAAAACGAAGCTGCAATAACAGAAAATAAAACCGGTCGATTCCAAAAGAGATGAACAGAAGAAAGCGCAAGAATATTTGCACAGAATATCCATCCGCCCTGAAAAATAAATACCAGGATAAAACTTGTAACCGGGTATTTCTTGATGCGAAATCTTCTGTTACTATACAGTCGGGATCCGGCGATGTAGACAGAAACAAAAAACACAAAATAAATATTTACTAAAAAAGAAAGCAGGAATGCCGCTACATCCATAATATTGCATATAGACAGTAACATTGTCGTGGGTTGTGGCGGCGCCTCTAAGCCTCCGATCGGACCTTCATCACGGTCGTGATAACTATTATAACCGTTACTCGATGGATACACCAAAATATGCCAGACGATCAAAACGAGAACCAGTTTATAAGTTAATGACGGATGTATATAATAAAAGGAAAACAAGGTTATCGGCAATAAAAACAATGCAAATGGGAAACGCAATAATTTGATCGTATTTTTTATTTCACTCATGAAGTAGCATTAAAAAAATCACTTATTCACTTACATTGTCTATCAAGTGATAAAGATATTACACAAAAATATCTCTTATATTTGTAAAACAAAGCAATTAAATCTCCATGAAGAAAAGTGACATCCATCCAATGCCGGAATTTTTTGACCGTTACATCAACCTTGTTGAAGAACAGGATCTTTTTGATGCATTGAATAAATCACTGTATGTTCTGGAAAATCTTGACACCGGGAAACTTCATTCCATCGGGCATAAAGTATATGCTCCGGGAAAGTGGACCGTTCACGATATCTTACAACACATTTTAGATAACGAGAGAATACAAACCTATCGCGCCATGTGTTTTGCAAGAAACGATAAAACTGAATTTCCCGGTTATGAAGAAAATGATTACGCAGCAAACGCCATGGCTTCTTACCGGAATATCGAAGATATCATAGAAGAATTAAAAACGGTCAGAACGTCTACTATACAATTGTTCCGAAGCTTCCCTCCTTCCAATCTTCAAAATACAGGCACCTGCTTTAACAGGAAGATATCTGTGCTTGCACTTGGATTTATGCTTCCCGGTCACCAGATACATCATTTAAAAGTGATCAAAGAAAAATATGAACCATTAATAAATTTATGATTATAAGAAAAGCTACAATAGATGATATTTCACAGCTCTCCTTGCTGTTTGATGCATACCGCGTTTTTTACAAAATGGAAAGCAATGTTGATGGAGCCGCATTATTTTTATCTGATAGAATACAAAATTTAGAATCCATCGTTTATGTTTCCCTTGATGAAGAAAATAATTTAACCGGGTTTGTACAGCTTTACCCGATATTTTCTTCCACACGGCTCAAAAGATTCTGGCTGTTAAACGATCTCTACGTAAAGCCTGAATTAAGAAGAAGCGGCATATCGATAGCATTGATTGACGCTGCCAAGGAACTATGCAGGAATTCCGGCAGCTGCGGCATGATGCTGGAAACCGCTAAGTCCAACATCGTTGGAAATAACCTATATCCAAAGACAGGCTTTAAGCTTGACAACGATCACAACTTTTATTCATGGGGTGTATAAAGAAGAAGAAAATCACTAACTTTATTCTTTACCTATCAACTCATGAAAAAATATTTACTTTTAATTGCTACCGCCGTTTTTATTCTGATCTCATCCTGCAAAAAAAACAGCTCCACAAACACTTCAATAACAAATAGTGAAATCAGCGACTGGATGCATAATATCGTGTTATTGCATCCTCAGGCATCTCTATATGATATTGCTGTTCCCGGTTCTCACGATGCAGGAACGTATGTACTTAACGAATGCTTCGGAGGTAATACATGCAATACACAAACGCAATTCAAAAATATAACCGAACAGCTGAATGCGGGGCTTCGAATTTTTGATATCCGTCCTGTCCTTTACAACAATAAATATTATACGCAGCATGCTACAGGTGACTATGGCTGCAAGGGCGATCTGTTGTCAAACATGTTTACCCAGCTTAGGGATTTTCTTGATCAGCATAATGAATTTGTTATCCTCGAGTTTGGTCACTTCAACAATACATCTTATAATGATCCCGGATTTTCATCTCTGATAAATAATATTTTGGGCGATAAACTATACAAAGAAAATTCTCCGGATACTATTCTCTTTATACATAAACATCTTTCTGACATCATTCCGGCATCTTCAAAGAAAGGAAAAGTGATGATGATCTATGAAGATGCAACAGATAGTCCTGCAAACAGGGCAAATGGGATATTTACAGGAGTGATGCAGCCTACACAAGGCGGCTGGTCAAACAGCCACGATACTGTGGATCTGAAATTAAAACAAGCTGATAATTATTTTAATTATACAAACAGCGGCAACAGTATCTTTCAATTCAGCTGGCAGATAACGCAAACCGACGTGATGGCGATCAATTGCGTCCTTGGAACGGATTCTGTTTCTATTAAAACACTTGCAACGCAAGCAAACCTTCAATTGGGTTCTTTTGTTGATGCATTGATTGCTAGCGGGCAGATCAGGAAGGGAAGAATTCCAAATGTCATATTTGTTGACTTTGCCGATGAATTCATTACGCGGCAATGCATACTTTTGAATAAATTAAATCTTGAATAACAGTATAAAAAAATCAGATGGAAAGGAAAGTGCATTATGAAACCGTGTCGCAGGCATTGGAACAATTAAGATTACAAGGTTTTACGGTTGATTTTAATTTGAAAGAAAATTGCGATTCAGTAAGTTGCAATCCCGATGATTATGAGATAGTGGACGTTTACCGCTACGAAGGTATCACAGATCCCGGGGATGAAGCAGCGGTGTATGCCATTGAATCCAGCTCCGGTGTAAAGGGTGTGTTGGTTACAGGGTACAGCAGCACATCGGAAATATTTACAGATGATGTATTAAAAAATATGCGAAGAAGATCTTAAAGAAATGATTCAAAACTTACCGGATTATGTTTCTATTGTATTCGAGCTCACTACTCTTGTTACCTTAATTTTATTTTATTTTGCGATGCGAAATGCTTCAATAAATAAACCCGTATATAAAGCAAATATTGTTCTTATACTTTTAAATGTATGGCTGATCTTACAGTCGATACTCGCTCTTAAAAATTTTTACAACACAAAGACGCAAGTTTTTCCTCCGAAATTTATTTTGGCAGTTTTCCCGGCGTTACTAACAATCATTATATTATTTGCAACAAAGAAAGGAAGAATCTTTATTCATAGCCTGCCGCTTGATCGCATTACTTATATTAATACAGTCAGGATACCGGTGGAACTTGTACTTTACTGGCTCGCACTGCATAAAGCTGTTCCTGAACTCATGACTTTTGCAGGAAGAAATTTTGATATCCTTGCAGGGATCACTGCTCCGTTCGTTGCGTATTTCGCTTTTAGAAAAAATAAATTGCCGGTTGTATTTTTACTGATATGGAATTTTATCGCCTTAGCGCTTTTATTAAATATTATAAAAGACGCCATACTTTCCGCACCTTTCTCATTCCAGAGATATGCATTCGACCAACCGAATATTGCAGTTTTAAATTTCCCATTTAGCTGGCTTCCATCTTTCATTGTTCCGGTTATCTTTTTCGGTCACCTGGTTTCTATCACCCAACTGATCAAAAGAATAAACAACAAGCCGGTTGTATTGAAAGAACCAACCCTTTAAATCGCTAAATAATTGTAAATTTTAAGCGAACAGGCAGGTTTAACCGTATTACATTGTATTTTTGCGGATATCAATCTCAAACTTGTGAGTATTCCAGAAAGAGCTACAGATAGTTTACAAGCATCCAAAGTCAATAAAGTATCCTTAAACAAAACCAGGCAACTTTTTTCTTATATAAAACCATTCAAATGGTATTTTATAGCTGGAATGTTTTGTCTTATTTTTTCCAGCATCACCGTTATGGCATTCCCAAAAAGCATCGGCTTGCTGGTGGATGCGTCGCTTGGTAAGGCAACCGGGCTTATCCGTAACCGTGGTCAGGTAGCTATTTTATTGATCAGCATTATTGTGGTGCAAAGTATATTTTCATTTTCAAGGATCTGGTTTTTTACACAGGTAAATGAGCGTGTACTTGCAAATATCCGCCGCGATCTCTACAACAAAATGATCTGTTTGCCAATAACCTTCTTTGAAGAAAAACGTGTTGGTGAATTAAACAGCAGGATCACCAGCGATGTTGCCGCTTTACAGGATACCTTATCGCTCACGCTTGCAGAATTTTTCAGGCAAACGAGCACGCTTTTCATTGGCATCGCTTTGTTATTTTACAGGAGCACGCATCTTACATTGATCATGTTATCTTCCTTTCCTGTCATTATTATTTTAGCAGTTTTTTTTGGGAGATATATCAAAGACCTTTCGAAAAAAACACAGGACGCTTTAGCAGAAGCAAATATTGTTGTGAATGAAACCTTCCAGGGAGTAAATATTGTAAAAGCTTATACCAACGAACGTTTTGAATCAAAAAGATTTGACAACGGCGTAACTAAATCTATGAACTTAGGTTTGCATGGAGGAATTTACCGCGGCGCGTTTATTTCATTTATTATTATTGCATTGTTCGGCTCTTTCATTTTCGTTTTATGGAAAGGCAGCGGGATGGTAGAATTAAATACGCTGACTAAAGGCGCGGAAGGAATTACGCTGGGCGCACTTATAGAATTTTTAATGTATACGCTCTTTATCGGTGGCTCATTAGCGGGAATGAGCGACACATTTACACGCTTGTTAAAAGCGATCGGCGCTTCCGAGCGAATCGTTGATATTTTAAATACAGAGCAGGAAACTGATACGCAGAAATTCACCTCAGTGAAACTTGCAGGTTCTATTGCCTTTGAGAACGTTGCGTTCACTTACCCGACCCGACAGGATATAGAAGTTTTACAGGAAATGAGTTTCTCCATTGCGCCTGGGGAAAAGATTGCATTGGTTGGTCCCTCCGGTGCAGGAAAATCTACTATTATCCAGTTGCTGTTGCGTTTTTATACCGTCAACCACGGAAAGATATTACTCGATAATAAAAACATCAATGATTTTTCTGTTAAAGAAATACGTTCCAATATGGCGATCGTACCGCAGGAAGTGATGTTATTCGGTGGAACGATACGCGAAAATATATTGTATGGAAAATTAAATGCATCAGAAGAGGAATTAGTGAATGCTGCCAAAAAAGCAAACGCTTGGGAATTTATTTCGAGATTTCCTCAAGGCTTGGAAACTATGGTTGGTGAACGCGGTGTGAAATTATCCGGAGGGCAGCGTCAACGGATTGCCATTGCACGCGCAATACTTAAAGACCCGGCAATTTTATTACTGGATGAAGCGACAAGTGCGCTGGATTCTGAATCTGAAAAGCTGGTGCAGGGTGCATTGAATACTTTGATGGAAGGAAGAACAACTATTATTATTGCACACCGTCTTTCAACGATTCGGAATGTAGATAAAATATTGGTGATGAACCATGGCAGGATCGTTGAACAGGGAGATCATCAATATTTAAGTATTTTAGAAGACGGGCTATATAATCATTTGCTCAAGCTGCAATACCAGCTCAACTAATCATTCTGACACTTTGTTATGTAATAAAATGGCATTAGTAAATTTTAAGGTCCTGATGTCGCATGTACCATTTTCAATTACCGCATCCAGATCAGCATCCAGTTCTCCGGTCACCAAATTAGTTGTCCTGTTATATGAGACGAGTCGGAGTTTTCCCCTGTTGTTATGGATCGTTCCGCCATACATGGCATTCACGTCTTCTTTGTTTTTAATAAAAGCAGTAACAAGAACCTTAGTACCATTATCAAAAGAATAAGAAAATGGAATTTTGGTTAACAAGACAAGATCCCGGATAGCAATATAGACTTCCATTTTATTTGCAGGATCAAACAATTTAATAATGTAGTACTGATCGTTGTTGATCATGTCCATCCCGCTATCCATAGCATGGTCCATTGGATATCTGGATTCATCAAATCCTTCAAATTTCCTTCCCATAAGTAATCCGAAAGCTATGCGTTCTCTTTTTACCTTTTTCAGCAGGTAACTTGAATCCACGATCTCATGTTTTTCAACCTCAGGTTTGACCAGATTCAGCTGATATCTGAATTTATAAATGCCCATTAAACTTAATAATCCGAGCAAGGGTACAGCCTTCAAAACAGAAGATCTGGAAAATTTTTTCATGACCACAAAGATAGCTTAAAATTCACATTCCCATTTATAATCAGCTTAATATAATGAAGATTTTTATATCACAAATCGCTTAACAGAAACTTCATTTAAAAGCTCTGTATGGTTATTTAAATGCGCCACCAGGTGATGTGCAAAATAGGGCGCAAGCGAAACACCTTTTGTTCCCAAGCCGTTAAAAATATAGACGTTACTATAAGTTTGGTGCGGACCAATCACAGGTCGCCTATCATCAATTGTAGGACGTATTCCTGCTTTTTCATCTATAACAGTATAGGGACATGAAGTCATCCGTTTCAATTTATCTAAGATCTCCGTCCTGCCGGTTTCTGTAACTTTTTCTTCCAGGTCGTCCCAGATAAATGTTGATCCAACAGTATATATATCATCTCCTTTCGGAATAATATAAATGTTTTTATTGAGGATCTTTTCTATTTTAAGTGATTCGGAATGTATGACAAGATATTCTCCTTTTGCAAGTGAAAACGGAATGAAATTAAAAAAAGGATTTGTGTGCGCGTGATACCCATCACAAAAAATAATTTTATCTGCAATTATATTTTTATACGTGATATTTTCTGAAAGGAGAAGCTGATCAATATCCAGCTTTTCATTCAACAAATAATTATTTTGTAATAAATATTTCCTGTATGCGCTGATAAATAATGGAACATCCATCCTGCAACCGCCTAAGATATTTCCCCCACCAAACGGAGCTTTTATATTTTTATTAGTGAATTCAACAAGATCACCGAGGTATCCCTTGTATTCCGCCCAATCTTTTTTTTTATTCCAGATAGCAACATCTTCATCCGAAGAAAAAAGCTTGCATATTTCTTCTTCAAAAAAAAATGAAATTTGTAAACTTTGCTCCAGTTGCCTGTAAGTAGATTTTGCAAACGGTAAAAGCTCATCAACCATCCACGATTTTGCCATTCGCCTGCCTGTAACGGGATTCACAACTCCCACGGCAATATTAGAGGCGGAGTTAGGAGAAAATTCATCTATTACTATGATTTTTTTATGCTGCTGTAACAAAAAATGTGCAACCATACTTCCTGCGATCCCCTGTCCTACTATGATATAATCTACCTTCATGAATAATTCTATTTAATTCCTCTTGTCATTTCACGTTTACCTTTCGCACCGGGCAATGCTTCTATTTTAAAACCTGCAGATCTCATTATTCGCTTTACTTCACCCTTTGCGCAATAAGTTACCAGTATTCCTTCCTGCATTAGTGAATTGTACATACTGTTAAAAATCTCTGCCGTCCATAACTCCGGCTGTGCTGTTGGAGCGAAAGCATCGAAATAAATAATATCAAACTGATTGGCGAATGAGATCTCTTTTACATCCATTTTAAGTTTCAGCAAGGAGAAGTGATTTGTAAGATGAACGGTTTCCTGCCAAGGCGATAAATATATTTTTTTATACAGATGATCGCAACCGGATATATTTAATAAGCTGCAGTAGTTTAACTGCGGATATATGACATCATCTAACGGAAATTTTTCAACAGCAGTATATGTTATTCTCAGGAGATTCTTTTCAACTTCCATGCAGGTAAGCAATGCATTCAATCCCGTACCGAATCCAACTTCGAGGATATTGATTTCGGTTTGCTTGCCGGTTTTATAATGTAGTCCTGCATCAATAAATACGTGCTGGGATTCCTGTAATGCACCGTGAATAGAATGATAGTGTTCAGATAATTCAGCAATAAAAACAGAAGAGCTTCCATCTTCAGTGATCACCAATTGCCGCTCCATTTATTGCTTAACCAGTTTCGAATAATAATTGTGTTCCGTAGTTTCTACTTGTAAAAAATATGCAGCATTACTCCAGTGAGAAAAGTCCGGAATACCTAACGGATTTATTCCATTCAACAGCGACATCTTTTTAGAAAATTGCAATTGACCCAAAGTATTATATACATGAACTACTGAAGGAACCTGCAGCTTGTTTTTAAATTCGACCACAATATCATTATCTGAAATGTACGCTTTGATACCTGTTTGATGTTGTATGATGCCAACATTAGGCGCAAAATATACAGAGTCGATCAGGCTATACGAAACATGGTTTGCATTATCTACAATTTCGATCCTGTAATAAAATAACCCGCTTGTTGCATTCAGCTGATGCAGGTAATTATATAAAGTGGTATTTGATGAGAAGCCTCCTGCAGGAACGGTATCTATACTGATAAAATTTGCTGCGTCGAAAGAATATTGTATAACAAACTCCTTACTGTTTACTTCTTTTGTTGTCTGCCACGTGAGGTATACATCATCATTCACCTTTTGAGCCGAAAAATTTAAGAGATTAACCGCTTGTATAGCATCGGCATCCTGGCGAATACTGATGAGATAAAATTCACCCAGTGTATCTGTATTAAATTCTACATAATATCCGTTTAAGTACGGGTAAAACTGTATCTCCTGCGGTGTGTAATATTTGTAATAAGACCGCACATGATTGTCGACGACATCAAGATTGGTATTTAAACCGATGTACCGCAATAAGCCGATATCTCCCATCCTGTTGATGGAATCTTCATTCAATACATAATTTGTGTATTCGGAATTCAAAACATACAGTCGCAATTTAAAATTTCCAAGTATGGAGTTTTGAGGTTTTATAACCCAGTTGCG
>JAQBNI010000015.1 GCA_028288625.1 Bacteroidota bacterium
TGCCCGAGCATATCGATGATGAATTCACTGCCACGTTTGGAAGTGGTGTTACCGTTACCGTTGCCACTGCTGTTGCAGTACAGCCGCTTGCTGTGCCGGTTACCGTATAGGTTGTTGTACTTGTAAGTGTTGGTGTGGTTACTGTTGCTGTTGCTGCAAGTCCACCCGTCCATGTATATGTTGTTGCACCGGTAGCTGTTAGGCTTGCCGTAGTGCCTGAGCATATCGTTGGAGAGTTTACACCTACCGTTGGATTAGGATTTACCGTAACTGTAGCTACTGCTGTTCCCGTACATCCGCTTGTTGTGCCTGTAACCGTATAAGTGGTCATGCTTGTTAATGCAGGTGTAGTCACTGTTGCTGTCGCTGCAAGTCCGCCTGTCCAGGTATATGTTGTTGCTCCTGTAGCCGTTAAGCTTGCTGTTTGTCCCGAACAGATTGTCGGTGAATTTACCCCAACTGTTGGATGAGCTTTTACACGGATCGATTTCGTTGCTGCTGCACTTGCAACTCCACCTTTATATGCTATTAAACTGATCACATATGTTCCAGGTGTACTGAATACAGGTGTTACAGTAGTTGCGGATGTTGATGTGGAAGGAACACCTCCCGGTATCGTCCATCTTACTGAATCCGGAGAACCGGTGGAAGCTGTAGATGTATTTGTAAAGGTTAAACCCGCTCCCGAACAAACCGTCGTATCACTTGCCGTAAACGAAGCGGTTGCCGTAGCTATAGCATTCGGAGAATTCAGGTTGACATTATCTACATAAATGGTATGCCCGAAATTTCCCAAGTTCCTGAAGATCACCTGGACATTCGCTTTATTCTGATAAGCCGCCGGAAGAACGATGGAATCTGTTCTCCATTGTGATGCAGTTGGATAAAATTCAGTTCCCTGCCCCGGTGCAGTTTTCAATGTATTTCCACCTTTAGAATATATCTGAGTACTTGTTGCTTCGCAATCTGTAGTTAACAACACGAGCAATGTATCATAAATATCCTGTGTCGAATCGTGGTATGGTGCGTATGCTACATCAAATTTTAATTTCGCATTCGATATACCAGTAAGATTAATTTTCGGAGTAACAATATCATCTTTTGCATGAAGCGCATCCAACGTGGTATTGTCAAATCTCATGCAGGAAGAACTTGTTCCAAATCCTCCCACAGAACGGGAAGAATCCCAGTTAATACTTGCATTACCATTTCTATTCACAATATTCCAACCTTCAGGAGGAAATGCAGCTCCTTCAAAACCTTCTGTAAAAGGAAGAGTTCCGGAACCAATTATACTTACCGTTATATTTTTAGTGATCGTTGAACTTCCCTTGCTGTTCGTCACTGTTAAAGTGACTGCGTGTTCTCCTGCAGTATTAAATACAATATTTGTAGGATTTTTTGAACCTGAAGAAGCAGGTGACCCTCCATTAAATGTCCACGACCATGAAGTTGGCGCAAACAAAGACTTGTCTGTAAAATTATAAGTTTGGCTTGCTATACAAAGTGATGATGCCTGCTGAGTTGCTTTAAAATTTGCAAATGGCTTCGGAAGCACTGTATCGCAAGTTGGTGAATTGATCACATTTTGCCTGAAGCGACCATTAGTTAATGCAGTTATCATTCTGGTACCTTGTCCGTTGGAAAACATCGACATACAGTTGTCGTTCGTATAATCCATGAAGTCCATAAACATTTCTCCATTCGGACTTGTGCCTGCACCACATCCGTTCACCTGGAAAGGATAAGTCGGGCATCCGAAATTCAAACCATTTGCACCTCCTGCATTACCACCTTTTGGAGAAGGTGTATCGTCTACGAAATCATCACCACATACAGCGTCGCCACTGATATGTCTTAGTCCGAGCCAGTGACCAATTTCATGTGTGGATGTTCTGCCGTAAGTTCCGGAAGCCGATCCAACAGTTCCAAAATAATTAGAGCGGCATACAAAGCCGTCAGTAAATTCGGTTGACGTTTCAGGTAAACCGTCCAATCCTGTAAACTGAGGAAAAACAGCATACCCTAATATTGTCTGACCCGGTGTAGAGCTTGCAATTCCGGGTACTACCCATATATTTAAATAGTAATTAGGATCCCAGATCGTTGCAGGTTTTATAGTTCCATCGATATAATCTTTTTGCCATCCAATAACACCAGGATTTGTAAAACCTCTTGAAGAACCCTTTATGGTATCCATTCCCGGTCTTGCCAATACATTTCCGTTCGGATCTAACTTTGCCAAACAAAAAGTAATTCCGGTATTTGCGATTATTGCTTTGAAGGGAGCAGGCGTAGTAGTGGCATTAAGCCCGATACCTGCATAATCGTTATTGAGCACCGTGATCTGTGAATTCACTTGTGCCTGGCTTATGTTCTGAGCGGTTGTAAAGTAAACGATATGAACTATAACAGGGATCGTATATGTAACAGCTGCTCCCCTGGATGCTGCATTATGATGTGCAATCAACCTTTGAAGTGCTCCTTCCCATGATGTTCCGGGAGATTCTGTTGTACACCAGCCGCCGCCGGTCGTACCTTTTATTTTTTCTGCGGAAAATGTTTTTCCATTTAAAGCAAACAATAAGAGTAATGTAACTGGTACAAGTAATTTTTTTGTCATAAAAGATTAATTTTCAACTCCAAATATAACTTTTAAGCTAAATAAACTGAAACAAAGGAAACTAATTAACATTATATTCATTTTTAAATATGTTCCTTGATTTAGAACCGGAACAAAGCAAACAAATATCAATATTATGAACCATCTCCAACATGAAACCTCTCCCTATCTGCTTCAGCATAAAAATAATCCTGTAGACTGGTTTGCGTGGAATGAAGATGCTTTGCAAAAAGCAAAGAGAGAAAATAAATTAGTCATTATTTCTGTAGGTTATGCTGCATGTCACTGGTGCCATGTAATGGAACATGAAAGTTTTGAAGACCATACTGTTGCCGAAGTAATGAATAATTTTTACGTGTCTATAAAAGTTGATCGCGAAGAGCGACCGGATATTGACCAGATCTATATGAATGCGGCAATGATCACTACGGGTCACGGAGGCTGGCCTTTAAATGTAATTGCGCTCCCGGATGGAAAACCAATTTTTGCGGGAACTTATTTCCCGAAAGAAAACTGGATAAAGCTGCTGCTATATTTCGCGGAATTGAATAAAAATGAACCTGCAAAATTGATTGAACAAGCAAATAATATTACGGAAGGATTGCACCAGGTGGAACATATTCCATTGTATCATTCAGAAAGATCTATAGATGAAAAGCTTCCTGATCTTATCTGGAAAAACTGGAAGGATAAAATTGATTATGAATGGGGTGGAAAAAAGGGCGCGCCAAAATTTATGATGCCGAATAATTACGATTATTTATTGCGTTATTTTTATCATACAAAAAATGAAGCTGCTGGAAAAGCCATAAAGATCACACTGAAAAAAATGGCGTTTGGAGGATTGTTTGATGCAATCGGTGGCGGCTTTGCAAGATATAGTGTTGATGCTTACTGGAAGGTTCCGCATTTTGAAAAGATGCTGTATGATAATGGTCAGCTATTGAGTGTTTACGCACAAGCATACCAGCTTACGAAACGCCCAATGTATAAAAGCGTGGTTGAAAAAACTGTAGATTGGATGGAACGCGAAATGACAGATGAAAGCGGTGGATTATATTCTTCCCTGGATGCAGACAGTGAAGGCGTGGAAGGCAAATTTTATTGCTGGAGGGAAGATGAAATAAAATCTGTTCTCTCTGAAATTCACATTGATCCTGATGATCCGGTTTTTCATATTGTAAGCGATTATAACTTTGTGAAAGAGCTTTACAATATTACTGAAGAAGGAAATTTTGAACATGGAATGAATGTATTGTTCCGAACACAGGACCATGAATATTTCACTGAAAAATATAAGCTGACGAATGAAGAATTTCATGCAGCTGTTGCACTCATAAATAATTCTCTTTTCGAGAAAAGAAAAGAAAAGATCAGACCAAACACTGATGATAAAATTCTCACAGAATGGAATGCCATTGCTATTAAGGGATTTACAGATGCCTACAAAGCGTTTGATGAAGAACGATATTTAAATAAAGCGACCAGGACTGCAGAATTTATTCTAAGCAATTGCAAAAAAGAAGATCATCGGTTAGACAGAAATTACAAAAACGGAAAATCAAACATCAATGGATTTTTACCCGATTATGCATTCTTTATTGAAGCGTTGATCGCACTACACCAGGTTACTTTAGAAGGAAACTATCTGACAGAAGCTTTTCATTTTACAGAATATGTGCTGCAGCACTTCTCCAACCAGTCAAATGGCATGTTTTACCTGACTTCCGATGTGGATGTAAAGCTGATCACGCGAAGCATGGACAGCAGCGATAATGTTATCCCTGCTGCGAATTCCACTATGGCTAAAAATCTTTTATTACTCGGAAAATATTTTGACAAACCCGAATATGAAAAGATGAGTATGAGTATGCTGAATAATGTTTTGGATGATGTTATAAAAAATCCGTCTTATTATTCGAACTGGGCGATTGTATTGGATATGCACTTGCACATGAACAAAGAATTGGTGATCGCGGGAAACAAAGCAAAAGAAAAAGTAAAAACCATTTTCAAAAATTATCTTCCTGATATTTTAATTACCGGAAGTGAGAAAGAAAGTGAGCTTCCACTTTTGAAAGACAGATTTGCAGAAGGAAAAACCTTGTTTTATTTATGTGAAAATAAAAGCTGTGAATTGCCTGTGGAAGACGTAAATAATATATTGAAATCAATATTGATGGAATAGTGATAAATTAGCATCACAAATAAAAAAATGAAAATTCTCATAACCGGAATTACAGGATTGATCGGAAATCATTTAATGGAAGTTTTAATGAAGAACGGATATACAGATATCCGCGGTCAATATTTCTCCAAACGCAATACAGATGAATATACTTCCAAAGGAATCGAAATGGTGCAGGCTGATATTTGTGATGAAAATGCTTTAAAAAACATAACGAAGGATTGTGAAATAGTTGTACATACTGCAGCAAAGGTGATCGATTTCGGAAGCAAGAAAGATTTCTATACGGCGCATTATGACGCAACTCATTTCCTTTTAAAAGATGCGCTCCAAAATAAAGTACGACATTTTATTTATGTGAGTTCGATTGGTGTTGCCTCAGGTATAGATCGCAATAAAATAATTCCCGATGAAACCACGCCATTAGTAAAAACAGGTGTTCACTATGACGATGCAAAGATCGATACGGAAACGCTGGTGAAAGATTTCTGTACAAAAAATAATATTGTGTACACTATTATTCGTCCTTCCGCAGTGATCGGCAAGGGCAGTGTATGGGTAACCGAACCTTTAAAAAGAATTGACACACCACTCGGATTAAAACTCATTGATCATGGCAAACATCCTGCATGTCTTATTGATGCGGAAAATTTAGCCAACGGTATTTTTTTATGTATCACAAAAGATATCGCAGCCAATCAAACTTATTTTTTTATGGATGACTGGGACGTAAGCTGGAAACAATATTTTACAGACCTGGCTGCCATGAAAAACAAAAAGCCGGACAGCTCTATTCCTTTTGGAATTGCTTATGCCGTAGCGAGTGCAGCAGAATTTATTTTCCCATTATTTGGTAAACGTCCGCCATTGGCAAAAAAATCGGCGAAGGCTACAGGAACCAACAGAACGGTCACTACAAAAAAAGCAAGAACTGAATTAGGATGGAAATCGGACATCTCTTATGAAAGATCGATGCAAACCATAAAGGATTGGGTGCTCAATCATTAAAGATACTATTCGCAATTGCAGCAGCATTTTTAAGGTTGTCATATTTGTCCGACAAAATACTTTTTCTCTTTTCCATCTCCTCTTTTGTAAATTCCTTCTGCATATATTCTTCAATCACTGCCGGTGAAAAATTCTCTGAAATATTTACAACACAATCTTCGAGACCACTTCCGGAAAAAGCTGCTTCGTTGCTAAAAATAAACCTGCCCTTATACACAGAATTGATCAATTTTAATTTAATGCCCGAAGGATTGTTTGCGATAGCTAAGCATATTTGCGCATTCTGTACCAACTCATTTAAATGCTCATTGGAAGGATTTCGGAAAAGCTGAACGTTCGGCTTATTTTTTAAATATTCAACCAAGCCAGGGTCGGGATCTTTTCCTGCAAGAATGATCAATTGGTTACAATCTTTTAATTCCTTATTCAATAGATCTATCACCGCCATATAATTATCCAGCACAGATAAATTTCCGTGATACAATAAATAATTTCCCTTGCCCGGTACGGATGTCATGGCTTGATTTTCATGAAACACATGCATCAATTCTATTTTCTTGCCCGGAAATTTTTCTTTATAGTAATCATAATCCGTTTCAGACAAACACAATAAAACATCAGCGTCTTTTAAATGTGCATCATATTTTTTAAGCTTTTTATACTCGGAAAAATAAAACATTTTTTCTTTAAGGCTATATGCGGAGTGAAATAAAATGTTGTAGTATATCCATTCAATATTATGCAGCCTGACAATCTTTTTTTTGTTCTTTAAATCAGGATGACTTAAGAAGCCTGTAGAATGCGTAGCGTCAAATAAAACCGGATAATCATTGCTCAATAAATTTTTCAATAACTCCTCATTCATTCTTGTTTTTACAATAAAAGGTGTCGAAGAAAATACATCCTGCACACTTCGTTTCCTTTCATAATAAAAAACTTTTTCGCAATATTTTTCCAGCTCCTTCTGTTCCCGCCTGTCGCCATAAACAAAACAATGCAGGTAAATTTTTACGCCCTGCTGATACAATGCTTTCAACTTATAAAACTCTTCCATGGCACCACCATAGTCAGCAGGATAAGGGACATCGAGGCAAACGATATTTAAGTATTGAGTATTGGGTATTGAGTATTGCGACATATCATTTAATTTATGTGATACTGTTGTAGATCTGAATTAGCTTCTGCTCCTCTTTTTCCCAGCACAATTCTTTTGCTGCATCAAGACAATTCTGTTGAAGCTGCGTATACAATGTTTTGTCTTTAATTAGTTTTTTTATTGCCATCTCAATTTTTTCTACACTCAGTTCTTCTACTACTATTCCAAAGTTATATTTTTTATTTAAAGTGATGTATTCCGGGAAACCAATGACGACCTGAGGGATACCGGCTTGTATGTAATCAAATGTTTTATTACTGAGCGAATAATAATAACTCAATCCGCGGTTTTCCAATAAGTTTATGCCCATGTAAGCATTTTGAGTGATGCGCTTTAACTCTTCAGGAGTTTGCTTTCCCAACAACTTCACCTTCTTATCCAGTTTTAATTTTTTTATACTTTTTTTGATGTACTCCATCTCATCTCCGTCGCCTGCAATATAAAAAGGCATTTCATCGACCTTCAGCATAGCCAGTAACATTTCATTTAATCCCCTGCCGAGGTTTACTGCGCCCTGGTATAAAATATAATCCAGCTGCGACTGCTTAATGGCTTTCTCCTGTTTTAAAGGAAGGCTGCGGATCACTTCGCACTCTACCTTATACTTTTTATTGAATAATTTAGCAATGGAACCGGATACTGTATATATCTTATCCGCTTTCCCGATAAATAATCTTTCTATGAGAAACCAAATGTTTTGCTTGAATGTCCGTCCGATCAGTTCAGGGCTTTCCGGAAAATATTCGTGGGCATCGTATACAACCTTCTTTCCTTTGATCTTTGCAGCAAGAACCGCAGCCGGCAAAGTATCGAGATCGCAGCCGCAAACAATATCAAAATTGTTGATCAATAAAAACAAAAAAAGACGAAGGTTAAATTCAGCATAAAACGCAATACCTTTTTTAAAAAAACATTTTAAACGTCTTTGCGCAAATTTATAACGGGTGATCTTTTTTGAATCTTTAAAAGCCCTCCCAATCAGTTCCACGGAATATCCATTTTCCTGTAAGCTCCCGCAAATACGCTGCATCCGCTGGTCATATACCAGGTCGTTCGTTACAGTCAGAATTATTTTTTTAGGCACGATTATGATCCTCTTTTTAGTTCATTTTTTTCATTTGCGATCAATAACTTTTCATCCAACAGGAAACGGATCACATCTTTGTATAACTCTTTTGCAAAATGCGCATTTTCCGGCAACAGTTTTTCTGCGGGAGTCCATACAGCGGCTGTTTTTTGCAGAATATCATTTTTTGCAGTTTGAAAATCCTTATTCAATTCCAACTTCTTTTTCTCTTCCAAACAAACATCGCACCTGCGGCATTTTTGAACATCTGTTTCTCCAAAGTAATTACACATACTCACCTGGCGGCAAATTGTTTTTTGCTGCACAAAGTTTATAATTCCTTTTAACTGTTCCTGCGTAGCATTTTTACGGCGATTGATCAGCTTTACATCAATGTATAAATTGTTTTCATGCATGCGCTCAGTTAATAAAGTGATCGCAGGTTTATCATTTGCAGGAATATAAGTCAATATCTTATTTTTCTGTAAGAATTTTAATTGTGTGATGATATCACTTTCTGTCAGGCTTAAACTTTTTGCCAATTTTAATTCACTGATCTTTGTGTAATGATCCATAATTCCTCCGTATGAACGCAACAGTGTTTTTATCAGCAACGCATAACCGGAATGTGCCACTTCAAAAGTGTACAGTTCCAGCTTATCCACCCTAAACACAACCCGAGACGGCAGCATTACACCTTCGCTCAGTTGCAGGTATCCTTCCTGTTCGAGCACTTTTAGAGAATTATAAACGGTTGGCGGATCCAATTTAAAATGAGAAGAAAAATACATGATGTCAAAATCAAAGGTTTGCATTTTTCCGCTTTCCACTGCAATACCGAGATGATTACACAACGCATTATACACCGATTTAATTGTTTCTACCGGTGGAAATTTTTGTTCCGATCGCAGTTTCAATTCCTCAAGATCGGTTTGCATGTACAACAATGCCGCGTAAGATAATTTTCCATCGCGACCTGCCCTTCCCGCTTCCTGGTAATAAGCTTCGAGGCTATCCGGAACATTCAAATGAATTACAAAACGCACATCCGATTTATCTATTCCCATTCCAAAAGCATTTGTGCAAACAATGACCGGCGTTATATTTTTTATCCAATTGTCCTGTTTCTGATTTCTATCATTTGTTTTTAATCCTGCATGATAAAAATCCGCCTTAATTTTATTCTTTTGAAGGTATTCCGCAACATCCTTTGTTTTATTCCTGTTGCGAACATATACGATCCCGCTGCCATCGACCTTTTGAATGATCTCGAGTAACTTCGGATATTTCGCATCTTCCTTTCGCACCACAAAACTTAAATTTTTACGTGCAAAAGATTTTTTAAAACTTGCAGGATCTTTCAACTCCAGTTTTTCAATAATATCTTTTTGTACAACCGTAGTAGCAGAAGCTGTTAAAGCAAGCACGGGAATTTTAGGATGATGTTTTTTGATCGCAGCAATCTCCATGTAGGACGGACGAAAATCATATCCCCATTGCGAAATACAATGTGCTTCATCAACAGCAAGCAAATTCACATTCATTTTTTTGAAGCGCTCAATAAACAATTCAGTTTTTAATCGCTCGGGAGAAACGTACAAAAATTTATAGTGATCGAACACACAATTATCGAGAATAACATCGATCTCATTATAAGACAAGCCTGAAAAAATTGCAGCTGCACGGATATTTCTTTTCTTCAGCTGAAAAACCTGGTCCTTCATCAATGCAATCAACGGCGAAACAACAACACAGATACCCGGCTTTATCAATGCAGGCACCTGGAAACACACCGATTTTCCGCCGCCTGTGGGCATCAGCGCAAGCGTATCCCTGCCGTTTAAAACGGATTGAATAATTTCCAATTGCGGCGAACGGAATTCATCGTAACCGTAATATTCCTTCAGTATTTCATTCGGGGTCTGCATTTCATCCAAAAATAGTATTTTTATTGCCCAACTCGAAATTATGCAAATAGAAGAAAGTGAATTGATCCTGAATGCGGACGGAAGCATTTACCATTTGAATCTTTTACCCGAAGATATTTCCGATACGATATTTTTAGTGGGCGACCCGGATCGCGTGGAAGAAGTGAGTCGCTATTTTGACACTGTTGAAGTGCGAAAACAAAAACGGGAATTTGTTACGCATACAGGATTTATTGGCAAGAAGCGACTCACCTGTATTTCTACAGGCATCGGAACGGATAACATTGATATCGTTTTGACGGAACTGGACGCGTTGGTAAATATCGATTTGCAAACGCGAAAAATAAAAGAAGATCTTACCGCATTAAATTTTATCCGTATCGGTACGTGCGGCTCGCTGCAAAACGATATTGAAATTGATACTTTTTTAGCAAGTGAATATGCGATCGGGCTAGATGGATTACTGGGCTTTTATAATTTTGAAGTCTCTGCGGAGGATATGCAATTTTTAGAACCCATCCTTCCCATCGTAAAAAATTTAGGCGTTCATCCCGTCATCATAAAAGGCTCGGAAATATTATTGAATACCGTTGCAAGGGACATGCGCAAAGGTGTGACTCTTACTAATTCGGGGTTCTACGGTCCGCAAGGACGAAGCGTTCGCATTACGCCTAAGGATAAAAACTATATTGATGAATTATCTAAGGTGGAGTTGCCCGGTGGAAGAAAATTTACAAATATGGAAATGGAAACGTCCGGGATTTATGGCATGAGCAAATTGCTCGGGCATCACGCTTTATCCTGCAATGCGATTTTAGCGAACCGGGTGAGTGGAACATTTAGCAAGGATCCGCATAAAACAACGGACAGGTTAATACAATATGTTTTGGGAAAAGTGGCTGCCGGGTCGTAAGCTTTTAAAAACAATACACAACAGACTTTTCGGGTTGCAGTTTTTTCAGAAATAATTCCAGCGCTTCTTTTTTGTCTTCTGTTAAATGATACTGAATATTGTTAGACAAATAATTCTGCACGGTAAACTTTGAATTGTCGAGATACGCATATTTTTCAACTACTTTATCGCGATTTTCCAAACCAAACTGCAGTGCGCTTTTAAATTCAGATAAAAAATCTTCATCAATATCCGTACAGCTCACCCACGCAGCAAATACAAACGGCAAGCCGGTCATCTGCTTCCATGTTTCTGCGAGATCATACACATATTTAAACCTTTCGAGTAAATGAATTGCGCGGTCGCCGATAACAACTCCTGCAACAGAACCTTTTATCTGGCTCTCATAGCCCGGGAATGCTTTCGCAAAACGGATATCTTTTTTCCAGTATTCCTTGCATAAAATTTTTACCAACTCAACAGAAGTACGCGATTGATAATCTAAATAAATTGTAGTGATCTCTTCCACAGGAACTTCAGAAAATAAACAGACTGTAGCAACTTTTCCATCAGCGCCAATACAATAAGGCACAACGATCTGCGGATTTTTTAATTGCGGCATAATGGCAACGGGTACCAAACCAATATCCACTTCATTGTTCATCAATTTCTCTGCGCAAAATGCAGGAGAATCTCTAGTTATAAAAATCTTTTCGCGTAAAGGTGAATTTTCTAACCCGTAAAGGAATGGTTTCGTATTGAGATACGACACGGCGGATATTCTGATCATTTTCCCGTTTTTCATATACTAAGAATTGCGGGTTCCATTTCCGTTCATGGATGAAACCTGTAAATGCGAAAGATCATTTTCCATCACCAGATGAAATTTATTTCCATCAGATTCAAGCTTGTATACACAGGTGTTTTCGTGCGAAAAGTCATCCATTTGTGTAACAGGCTTACCGAGCAACAGGCACATCAGCACGCGCAATGTTCTTCCATGTGTACACACGAGGATATTCTGATATGTAGAATTTTTTATTTCTTCCACAAACGGCAGCAGCCTTTCAGTAAGGTCCTGCGCACTTTCACCGCCTTCAATTTTTATAGTAAGGTCGCCGCTTTTCCAGCTGTTGATGATATTGTAATACGTTTTCTGAAGATCTTCATGGTGCTCTAC